>JAEUQS010000357.1 GCA_016789625.1 Acidobacteriota bacterium
GTTGCGGCCGTGCAGCCACTCCAGCGTGCGCACGTCGGCGTAGGAGTGGAGAAGCAGCGCGCGGGACTCCTGCCCGTCGCGGCCGGCGCGGCCGATCTCCTGGTAGTAGCCCTCGAGCGTCGCCGGGAGGCCCGTGTGGAGCACCGTTCGCACGTCGGGCTTGTCGATCCCCATCCCGAACGCGATCGTCGCCACGACCACCGGAGACCGGCTCGAAAGAAACGCGTCCTGCGACTGCTCGCGCTTCTCGGCCGACATCCCCGCGTGGTACGCGACGGCCTTGAAGCGCTTGGCGAGGCTCTGCGCGAGCTCCGTGGCCTCACGGCGCGTGGGCGTGTAGACGATGGCGGGCAGCCGGCCCTCGCCCGACAGCACCTCGACGACGAGCTCCGCGCGGTCGCCCTGCGGGCACTCCACGACCTCGACCGCGAGGTTCGTGCGGCGAAAGCCCGCGATGAGCCTCTCGGGCTTCAAGAGCCCGATCTGGAGCGCGATGTCGTCCTGCACGCGCGGGGTGGCCGTGGCCGTCATCGCGATCACGGGCGCGGGCCGCAGGGCGGGCAGCCGCTCGCCGAGAAGGCGGTACTCCGGGCGGAAGTCGTGCCCCCAGTGGGAGATGCAGTGCGCCTCGTCGATCGCGACGAGCGTGGGCTTCCGGCGCTGCAGGAGCTCGAGGAACGCCGGGACCGCGAGCCTCTCGGGCGCGACGAAGAGGTAGTCGAGCTCGCCGTCCTCGTACTGCTGGGCGATGCGCCGCGCGTCCCCGCGCTCGCGTCCCGAGTGGAGGCGTTCCGAGCGGAGTCCCAGGCCGCGCAGCTTGCTCGCCTGGTCGTCCATGAGCGCGATGAGGGGCGAGATGACGAGGGTCGTGCCACCGCGCATGAGACCGGGCAATTGGTAGCAGAGCGACTTGCCGGCTCCGGTGGGCATCACGAGGAGGACGTCGCGGCCCGCCATCACGGCGCGGCACGCTTCCTCCTGATGCGGACGGAAGCCGGGCAGGCCGAAGCGTTCCCGGAGAGCGGTCGCGAGGTCCTTCGATACCGGGAGGCGCGGCGCCAGAGGCTCGCTCGAGGCTGGCGAGGAAACGGCCGGACGGGTGATCGCAGGCTGCGCGGGACGGCTCTTCACCTGCCCGACGACCTCGGTGACCCATTGCGCGACGCTCTGGAGGAACGGCGCGAGGCCCTCCTCGCCTTTCTGCACGCGGCGGAGCCGGGCCTCGAAGCGGCCCGTGAGGATCGGGCTCTTCGCGTCTGGGTGCACCGTCTCGATGAGCCGGATGCCCTTCTCCGTCGCGACGAAGGCCTTGCCGTCGCGCTCGGCGTAGAGCCGCGTGATGAGCGTCTCGAGGATCTCGGCGCGGGTCGCCGGCGTGCCGAGGCCGTTCTCCTTCATCGCCTGCGCGAGCTCGTCTTCCGTGAGGAGCTTTCCCGCGGTTTCCATGGCGGTGAGGAGCGAGGCGTCGGTGAAGCGCTTCGGCGGACGGGTCTTCTTTTCGAGCACGCTCGCGTCCGCGACGCCGAGGGGAACGCCCTTGCCGAGCTCGGGTGGAAGCAGCGTGTCGGTGGCCACGTCCGTTCCGCGGGGTTTGCCGCGAGGCTCGGGGTCGAGGGCTTTCCACCCTGCGGTGAGGACGATCGTGCCGGTCGCGTGGTAGCGGTCCACGGGAGTTTTCGCGGTCTTCGGCGTGACCTCCACGACGACGTGGGTCACGGCCGTGACGTGGTCCTCGTGCCAGGCCATGAGGAGCCGCCGCGCCACGAGGTCGTAGAGGGCCTTCTCGTCGGCGTCCAGCGAAACGGACGTGGCCGCGACGGTGGTGGGAAGAAGGGCGTGGTGATCGGTCACCTTGGTGTCGTCGACGAAGCGCTTGCCCAGAGGCCGAGTCCCCGCGTCCTTCGCGAAGAGCGCGCCGTACGTGGGACGCAGCGCGTCGAGCACCGAGGGCAGCGCCTTCGCGACGTCCTCGGAGAGGTGCCGGCTGTCGGTGCGCGGGTACGTGAGGACTTTCTTCTCTTCGTACAGCCTCTGCGCGACCTCGAGCGTCTTCTGCGCGCTCCAGCCGAACAGCCGGTTGGCGTGGCGCTGCAGCTCGGTGAGGTCGTAGAGGAAGGGCGCCGGGAAGCGCTTCGTCTGTGAGTCGAGCGAGGACACCGTCGCGGTGCCGGTCTTCGCCCGGTCCCGCGCGGCGTCCGCCTCGTTGCGGCCCTCGGGCGTCGCGGGCAGGCGCCTGGCCTCGGGCGCGGGCGGCACCGCGCGGCCCTTGAACAAGATTCCCGTGAAGCCCGACGAGCCCGTGAACGTCGCGTGGATCTCGAGGTAGTCCTCGGGCACGAAGTTGCGGATCTCGAGCTCCCGCTCGACGAGCATCGCGAGCGTCGGGGTCTGCACGCGGCCCACGGAGAGGGAGTCGTTGCCCCAGAGGGAGTAGGCGCGCGAAAGGTTGAGGCCGACGAGCCAGTCGGCGCGAGAACGGCCGCGGGCGGCATCGGCCAGGGAATCGAACTCGCGCGAGGGGCGGAGTGCGGCGAGGCCCTTGCGGAGCGCGTCGTCGGTGAGCGACGAGACCCACAGCCGCTTCACGGGCTTCCTCGTTCCGGAGTGCTCGTACACGAGCCGGAAGATCAGCTCCCCCTCGCGACCCGCATCCGTCGCGCAGACGATCTCCTCGACGGTCTTTCCCGTGAGGATCTTCGTGACGACCTCGAGCTGCGAGCGCGTCCTCTCGATGGGGAGGAGCGGCCAGCGTTCGGGGAGCATCGGCAGCGCCGCGAGGCTCCAGCGCTCCCACTCGGGGCGCATCTCGCCGGGCTGCGCGAGCCGCACGAGGTGGCCGAGCGCCCAGGTGACGACGTAGCCGTTGCCGTAGAGATACCCGTCCGCCTTCTTTGCCGCTCCCACCACCCGGGCGATGTCCCGCGCGACGGAGGGCTTCTCCGCCACGACGGCGATGCGGATGGGGGCGTCGGCCATGCGGCGCGAGGATAGGGCCGATGCGCGCCGAGGCGACAATCCCGCCGTGACCAACTCCCTGCCGGCGAAGGCGGTCTTCTGGCTCGCCGTCGCGGCGCTCGCGCGGCTCCTTCTCCAGGTGCTCGCGATGCCTCCCTACGCCGGACTGGACGAGGCGTACCACGTGGCCCGCGTCGCCTTCGTCGCGTCCACGGGCGCGCAGCCCTCGGCCGGAGAGCCGTCGATCCCGCGGTACCTCGCGACGTCGATGGCCGCCGCGGGGGATGGTCCGCCGGCGTTCGGGGTCGTCGCCGAGCGCTGGCCGGAGCTCGTCGCGTCCCGGCCGGGCGGGTTCACCGACGTCGTGATCGAAAGGGCGCGTCCGGATCCCGTGAGCCCGAACTATCAGGCCCAGCAGCCCTCCCCGTACTACGCGGTGGCGGGTCCGATCGCGTCGGTCCTGGCCCGGACCCAGCTCCGGGAGCTCCTCGCGCTCCGGCTCCTGGCCGTTCTGTGCGGCATCGTCACCGTCGTCGCCACGGGGCTCATCGGCGTTCGCCTCTTCGGCCCGACCGGACTCCTTGCGGGCGCGCTCCTCCTCGTGACGCCCACGTGGCTCACGCTCGTCGCGCGCGCGGGGAACGACGCGCCGGCCTGTGCCGCGCTCGCGCTCGCTGTGCTGTTGGCGCTGCGGTCAGAGGAAAGCGCTGGCTCCCGACTGGCCGAGGCGCTCGCCTGGGGCGGCGCGATCGCGTTCAAGCTCACGACCTGGCCCGCGGTGGCGCTGCTGCCTTTCCTGTGGCCCACTGCGGCGACCCGGCCTCGCAGGCTCCTGACGGGCTCGGCGATTTTCGTCGCGGCCGCCCTCACGGGCCTCGACCTCGCGACGCGAACGGGGAACGCCCTGGGGGATCAGGCGCTCTGGAACTCGTCTGAGCAGGGGCAGGCGGCCTCGGGGGTTCTGCCGTGGCTCGCGCAGCAGCCCTGGCTGAGGTTCCTGAAGATCTTCGTGGCGCAGGTCGTCTGGACGAGCGGTCAGCATGCGAACGCGCTGCGTCCCGCGGCGATGGCTCTGTACCTTCTTCCCGTGCTCGGGCTCCTCGCTCTGGCCCTGAGGCGGCGCCGGCCGCCCGTGCAGTCCGTTCGCGTCGTCCTGCTCGCCCTCGCGGCGTTCGGCGCCGCTCAGGCCGTGCACCTCGGCGGCTTTCTGCGGGAGGCGTACCGCGCGGGCCTTTCCGAGCCGCGGGCGGGCTGCGAGGGTTGGTACTTCCTCACGTTCGCGCCCTTCTGGTTCGGGATCGGGGCCGCGCTCGTCCTGTCGGGGCTCTCGCGGAAGACTGTGGCCTTCCTGCTCCTCTGGACGCTCCTGTGGGACGTGGGCATCCACGAAGGCGCGCTCTACTGTGACTATGCGGGGCTTTCCACGCCGGGGAATCCGGGTCTCCTCTTCCGATGGGGAGGCGGAGACCCGTGGGATGCGCTGGAGCGGCTGCGCGTCTTTGGCGGCGGGCTCCCGGGCCCGTGGGCCGCGGTCGCCCTTCGCGCTCTGCAGGTCGTCGCGCTGGGCATCCTTTTCTGGCGGTCTCGCGACCAGGAACAGAATTCCGCCATGTCTGTGGATACGCGGCTCGCGACCGCCGAAGAGCTCCTCCGTATGCCGCGGGGCTCCTTCCGCTACGAGCTGGTGAGGGGGGAGCTTCACCGCATGTCGCCCGCTGGCCACCGGCATGGAAGGATCGCGGCCCGGCTCACGGCCCGGCTCGCGCCCTTCGTCGAGGATCACGAGCTCGGAGAGGTGTACGCGGCGGAAACGGGCTTTCTCCTGACCCGCGATCCCGACACGGTGCGTGCCCCCGACGTCGCCTTCGTCACTCACTCGCGCGTGGAGAGCACCGGAAGCGAGACCGAGGGCTTTTTTCCTGGCGCCCCCGATCTCGCCGTCGAGGTGATGTCTCCATCCGACGCCCCGACCGCGGTGGCGGAGAAGGCTCGAGAGTGGGTTCGTGCGGGAACCCGCGTCGTGGTGGTGCTCGACCCGAGGAACAAGTCCGCTGTCGTTTACCGTCCAGCGATCGAACCGGGTGGAGAGCCTCGTTCGGAGGTCCTCGCGCCCGGCGCGACGCTCGAGATCACGGACGTGGTGCCGGGCTGGTCCGTTCCCCTTGCGAACCTCTTTACTTGATCCTGGGGGTTTCTCGATCCCCCCAGGCCCCCCACCGGAGTAGGACGTCTATCGCATGGCTTCCATCGGCGAGAGGCGCGAGGCCTTGAGCGCCGGGTACATGCCGAACGTCACCGCGAGGACGAGAGCGACGATCCACGCCACGACGAGGCCGACGGGGTTCACGACGAGGCCGTAGGGGAATGCATCCGACAGCGCGCGGCAGAGGAACGCGCCGCCGACGGTGCCGGCGAGGGCTCCGAGCGCCGCGAGGACGACGGCCTCGAGCAGGAACTGCACGAAGATCTGCGCGTCCGTCGCGCCCATGGCCTTGCGAAGACCGATCTCGAAGCGCCGGTCGCTGAACGAGATGAGCATGACCGAGAGGACGCCCACGCCGCCCACGAGGAGCGCGGTGGCCGCGAGGCTCGTGAGCACGATGCGCCAGCTGCGCATCTGCTCCATGAAGTTGGCCCAGCTCTTGGCCGCCTCGGCCTGCAGGTCGACGATCTCGACGTCCTCGATGCCGTGGTGCGCCTGCTTGATGCGGCCCAGAAGGAGCGCGGAAACCTCGTCGACGTCCTTCTTCGATGCGAGCTTCACCGCGACGCTCGCGAGCTTGTGGTCCGCGTCCATGCGGTCCATGTAGGTCTCGAGCGGGATGGAGATGCCGTTCGCGTCGTAGTAGTTCTCGTCGCTGAAGATCATGCCCGCGGCCTGGACGCCCACGATGCGGAAGGGCACTCCCTCGACCACGAGGTCGCGGCCCACGGGGTCCGCGCCGCCGAAGAGCTTGGAGCCGAGCGTCCCGCCCACCACGCACACGGCCGCGTGCCGGCGCTGGTCGTCGGGCGTGATGCCGCGGCCGAGGCCCACGGGACGGTTCATCTGCTGCGCGTACTCGCTCGTCACGCCGTTCACGAAGATGCGCTCGGCGCCGTACACCGTGCGCACCGACGAGCGCTTCATCGCGCGCGGCAGGAACGCGACGACCTTCTCGTTCGGCGCCGTCACACGGGGCAGGTCCTCGAAGCGGAGGCCGGGGCTCATCGCGAAGCGCTTCTGCTCCTCGCTCGTCTCGGGGGCCTTGGGCGCGACCATGAGCGTGCCGTCCCAGCTCATGCCGGAGAAGCCGGTGGAGATCTTGTCGACGACGCCGTCGAGCACCGAGGTCATCACGACGAGCGCGAAGACGCCGAGCATGAGGAGCGTGAGGGTGAGGAAGGAGCGCAGCTTGTGAGCCCAGAGCTCCACGAGCCCGCCGCGGATGACCTCGAGCACGAGCGCCGCGCGGCCGCGGAGCGAGAGCCCGCGCGCTTCCTTGATGGGGGTCGTATCGACGGGCAGAGCCGAGTCGTCGAGCGTGAGGCTGAGGTTATTCATAGCGCAGGGCCTCCATGGGGGAGAGACGGCTCGCCTTGAACGCCGGGTAGAGCGCGAAGAGGAGGCCGAACACGGCGGCCATGAGGAAGGCCGAGACGAAGCTGATCGGCGCCATGTAGAGGGGCACGCCGAGGACGCCCGTGATGGTGGCCGAGAACCCCACGCCGAGGAGGAGACCGCCGAGCCCGCCGAGACCCGTGAGGAGCAGCGCCTCGGTCATGAACTCCTTGAAGATCTCTTTGCCGCCCGCGCCGATGGCCATCTTCACGCCCACCTCGCGGACGCGCTCCTTGAGCGCCGCCATCTGGATGTTCACGTTCACGAGCCCGCCGCCGAAGAGCGCGAGAACGCCCGAGAGCATGAAGATCATGTTGTAGACGTCGCCCTGGCTGCGCTGCCTGCGGATGCGCGCGGCCACGTCGTCGAGGCGGAAGTCCTGCTGGCCGCGGTGGTTCGCGCGGAGCATGCCGTCGAGGTCCTTGGCGAAATCGGCCATGGCCTCCATCTTGGGAACGCGGAACGTGACGCGGTCGAGGCGCTGGTAGGCGTCGCCCTGCATGCGCCTGGAGACGAGCGTCGCGGGCACCGCGATGATCCGGTTGCGGCGCCGGAAGATGTTGTTCTGCCCCTTGCGGAAGCGGAACACGCGCTCTTCGAGGACGCCGATGACGGTCACCGGGATGTCGCCGACCTTCATCGTCTTGCCGACGGCGTTGCCCTCGGGGAAGAACGTCTTGGCGGCTTCGTCGCCGAGGACGGCCACGGCGTTCGCACGCTGGAAGTCTTCGTTCGAGATCGCGCGTCCCTCGCGGATCGTGTAGCCGTCGAGATCCAGGTAGTCGCGGCCGATGCCGTTGACCATCCGCTCCTGGTCCGCCGTGGCCGACCGCACGCGGGAGCGCGCGTTGCGCGTCACGCTCACGGCCTCGACGACGGAGCCCTTCTGGTCCTCGCCTTCCTCGGCGTCGAGGAAGCGGAGGCCCAGGTTGGCCGTCTGAAGGGCGCTCGGCTTGCCGTCTTTCACGGCCTCGGAGGACATGACGTTGAGCTTGTCGAAGCCACCGAGCTTGGCGAAGAGCTCGTCGGCGCGGCGGCGCTGGCTGTCGGAGATGGAGAAGCCGCCGAGCACGGAGGCGACGCCGAGCATGATGCCGAGCGCCTGCAGCGTGGAGCGGCCCAGGTTCTCGCGGATCTCGATCCACGCGGCCGCGAGGCGGATGCGGAAGGCGCCGTTCATGCTGCGAGCGGCTCGTGCGGCCGCGCCTCCGGCTGGGCGATGAGCCCGTCGCGGATCTCGACCTGCCGGCTCGCACGGGCGGCGATCGAGGGGTCGTGCGTGACGAGGATGACGGCGTTGCCCTGGCGGTTCAGCTCGCCGAAGAGCTCGAGCACCTCGGCGCCCGTCTTCGAATCGAGAGCGCCCGTGGGCTCGTCGGCCAGGAGCAGGGCGGGGCGGTTCGCGAGAGCGCGGGCGATGGCGACGCGCTGGCGCTGACCGCCGGAGAGCTGGTTGGGGAGAGCCTTGGCTTTGTCGGGGATGCCCACCTTCTCGAGGAGCTCCATGCCGCGCTCGCGACGCTCCTTCGAGGAGACGCCGGCGTACAGCATGGGGAGCTCGATGTTGCGGAGGATGCTGGCCTTGGGGAGAAGGTTGTAGCTCTGGAAGACGAACCCGATCTTCTCGTTGCGGATGCGCGCGAGGCGCGAGGCCGAGAGCTTCTCGACGTACTCGCCGTCGAGCATGTAACGGCCCGAGGTGGGGGAGTCGAGGCAGCCGAGGACGGCCATGAGCGTCGACTTGCCCGAGCCCGAGGGCCCGATGAGCGCCACGAACTCGCCGCGGCCCACCGTGAGGTCGACGCCCCGGAGAGCGTGGACGGCCGTGCCGTTGGAACCGTAGGTCTTCGTGATCTGGCTGGCTTCGATGACGTTCATGGCGTTCTCTTTTTTCTCTGTTCTCAGACCGTTCGACTCAATTGTCTTCGTCGTCTTTTTCGACCTTCTTCTTCGTGGGATCCTCGAGCGCGACCTGGTCGCCCGACTTGACGCCGCTCAGGATCTCGACCCTCTCGAGCGTCGCGATGCCGGCCGAAACGGGCGTGGCCTCGAAGTAGTCCTTCCAGTTGTCCGAGAGCCAGATGAACTTGGTGCGGCCCGAGAGGCCGTTCTTCGCCTTCTCGATCTGCTGCGGGGTGAGGCCGCTCTTGAGCTTGTAGACGAGGACCTGTCCGTCCTTGCGCTGGAGGGCTTCGAGGGGGACCGACGTCGCGGCCTTCTTCTCCTGCCCGAGGATCTCGACGTTGGCGCTCATGCCCGTGCGGAACGCGTCGGTCAGCTCGTCGAGCGCGACCTCGACCTCGAACACCTTGATCTTGTCGACGATCTTGGCCGCGGGCGCCACGAAGCGCACCTTGCCGGTGAAGACCTTCTGGGGATACGCGTCGAGCGTGACGCGGACCTTCTGCTCGGTCGCGATCTTGGCGATGTCGACCTCGTTCACGTTCACGCGGATGAGGAGCGTCTTGAGGTCGGCGACAGTGAACATCACGGTGCCGGCGTTGAACGAGGAGACGCCCGAGGTGACCGTCTCACCCAGCTCGACGCCCTTGGTGATGACGATGCCCGACATGGGGGCCGTCACGCGGGCCTTCTGCGTGGTGGAGTTGCCGGAGATGGGGATGCCCCGGTCCTCGACGATCTGATAGCGCGTCTTGGCGGCGTTCACGCCCTCGGCGGCGAGGTCGCGCTTGGCCATGAAGTCCTTGAGCGTCTCCATGCCGATGAGGCCGGCGTCCGCCAGCTTCTGCTGGGCGTGCAGCTCGCGCTCGGCGTCCTTCAGCTTCAGCACGGCCGAGGTGACGCCCGCCTGGACGTCGGACAGCGTCTGCGCCTGATTGACGTCGGGCTCCACCTCGGCGAGGACGTCGCCCTTCTTCACGACGGCGCCCTCGCGCACGGCGATGGACAGCACACGGCCCGAGACCGTGGACTTCACATCCACCTTCGTCTCGGGATCCACGACGCCGACCTCGCGCACCGAGACGAGGAGGTCGTCCGTGGACACCTTGCCCACGCGGAAGGGCAGGTTCTCGTTCTGGGCGCCCGGCTTGGCGGCCTTGTCCTTGCCGCGGGAGGCCAGTACGGCGCCGCCGCCCAACGTCGCGAGGACGACTCCACCGACGACGATCCACTTCTTCTGCATGGGGTGCTCCTTTCGGGGACGAACGCTGGAAATCTCCCCGACATTGCTCACGAACCGAGCACGGGAAACCTTTCCCCGCTCTCCCGTCGTTCGATGACCTGATACGGAAACGCGTTTCCGAAAGTTCCCGGCCGGATTCGAAAGTTGTTCCCGGCCCTCGGAATCGCGACCGCCGTCACGGAGCCGCTACCATCCGTCCCCAGTGCCGAGGGTCGCGCTCCTCCCCGACGTCCTGGTGAACCAGATCGCCGCCGGCGAGGTCATCGAGCGGCCGGCCTCGGTGGTGAAGGAGCTCGTGGAGAACTCCCTGGACGCAGGTGCGCGCTCCGTGGAGGTCGCGATCGACGGCGGCGGAATCGACCGCATCGAGGTTCGAGACGACGGCCACGGCATGTTGCCCGAGGACGCGCGCATGGCGCTCTACCGGCACGCGACCTCGAAGATCGCGACGGTCGACGACCTGTCGACGTTCATGACGCTCGGGTTCCGGGGTGAGGCCCTTCCCTCCATCGCGTCCGTCTCGCGGCTCGTGCTGCGCACCTCGCCCGATTCCTCGGGTCTCGGCACCGAGGTCCTCGCCGACCGCGGCGCGGATCCCAGAGCCACGCCCGTCTCCCACCCGCGGGGCACGCACATCACCGTGGAGGACCTCTTCGGCAACGTGCCGGCGCGGCGGAAGTTCCTCAAGAGCGCGGACGGCGAGACGCGGGCCGTCGTGCGCCTCCTCACGACGCTCGCGCTCTCGCGGCCCGGAGTGGCCTTCACGCTGCGGTCGGGGGATCGCACGCTGCTCTCGCTGCCCGCCGCCCGGGATGCCGCAGGCCGGTTCCTGGAGGTGCTGGGGGGCGACCGCGCGTTGCCCGTGACGTTCTCGGCGGGCAACCTGTCGCTCGCCGGCAGCGTCACGGCCCCCGCGAGGACGTACCCCACCCGGGTGAATCAGTGGCTCTTCGTGAACGGGCGCGCCGCCAAGGACACGTCGGTGACCTACGCCGCGCAGAACGCGGCGCGCGAGGCGCTCGGGACCGACCGGCATCCGGGCTGGGCGCTCTTTCTCTCGATGGATCCCGGCCTCGTGGACGTCAACGTGCATCCCCAGAAGCTGGAGGTGCGGTTCCGCGAGCCCGGGGCCGTGTCGTCGCTCGTCTACCACGGGCTCGTCGAGGCGCTGCTCGCGGCCAAGTCGGCGGATGCCGTGCCCGTGGAGAGCCTCGCCGCCCGTACCTATATGGTGAGGCCTTCCCCGGAACCGGTCTTCGTTTCCGAGGCTCCGGCCACCTGGGGTGGTCGGGACCTCCAGCCAGATCAGCCGACGCTCCTTCCGGCGCCTCGGGTTTCCGTAGCGCGCGAGACGTATCCCGAATCTCGCGAGGTGGCGTCTCCGCTCGGTCCGCTGCGGCTCCTCGGTCAGTACCGCGCGAGCTTCCTCCTCGCGGAAGGACCGGACGGTCTCGTCGTCATCGACCAGCACGTCGCGCACGAGAGGGTGCGCTACGAGAGGATCCGCAGGCGGCTCCTCGCGGGAACGACGCCCTCGCAGCAGCTCCTCCTCCCCGTGGCGTTCGAGGCGACGGCCGCCGAGGCCGCGACGCTCCGGCTGAGCGACGACCTCCTCGCCGAGGCCGGCTTCGTCGTCTCGGAGCAGTCGGGGCGGACGTTCGTGGTCTCGGCGGCCCCGTCCGACTGTGCGCCCGGCGCCGTCGTGCCGTTCCTGCGGGACCTTCTCTCGAAGCTCGACGCGCTGCCCGACGGGGCCGGGCGGGACACCTCCCGGAAAGACGCCCTGGCCGCGTCTCTCGCGTGCCGCGGCGCCATCACCATCAACACGCCCCTCCCGCACGAGGAGGCCGCCCGGCTGCTTCGCGATCTCGCGGAGTGCGAGGACCCGTGGACCTGCCCGCACGGGCGTCCCATCCTCCTCACGTTCGCGCACGCGGAGCTGACGAGGCGGTTCCACAGGAGCTGAGGTGTCCGGGGTGCGCTGGCTGCTCGCGCGGAAAGGGCCGCCGCTGTTCGAAAGCGATATCGATCTCGCGACGGCCGCGCTTCACGAAGAGCTGCGGGCCCGGAACGCGGACTTCGTTGCGCTCGTCGAGAGCGCGGCCCCGGCCTCTCGTGCCGGGGCGGGGCGGGTGATCGTCGTGCCGGCCGCGTTCCACCGCCAGTTCCCGCGGTTCGGCGGCGACGGACGGGTGGTGCGGGAGGTCGCGGGGAGCGCCGGCTTCGAGGTCGAGACGCTGCCCCTGACCGGCACCGGCACCGTGGACGAGAACGCGCGGGTGCTCTCCGAGCGGCTCGACGGCTCGCGGGACCGGGTGATCCTCGTGTCGCTGTCCATGGGCGGCGCCGACGTCCGCGTCGCGCTCGAGAGGACGCCAGCGCTCGCCGATCGCGTGCACGCCTGGATCAACGTGTCGGGTCTGCTGCACGGCTCGCCGCTCCTCGACGACCTCCTCGACGCGCGCTTTCCGTCGTCGCTCCTCGTGAGCGGAGCGCTCCGGGCGATGGGCGGGAGCCGCCGGATGCTGCCTGGCCTTTCGGCGAAGCCCGGGGCCCCGCTCTCTGCCCGCTTCCGCACCCCCCCGGGGCTCCTCGCCGTGAACGTCGTGGGGCTGCCCCTCCGCGAGCACCTCACGGGGAACGCGGCCGCGCGGCATGCGCGGCTCGCGCCCCTCGGCCCCAACGACGGCTCGACCCTCGTACCCGACGCGCTGGCTCTGCCCGGGCTCACGTATCCGGTGTGGGGAGCCGACCACTACATGCGGGCTCCCGGAGTCGACCTCCTCCTCGCGCGGCTCCTGGGGCTCCTCGCACGGGTGCCCGAGACGGACCTCCTCGGGATGGCCGCGTGAACGGCTGGCGCCTGGCCGCGGCCGCCCGCGAGCTCCGGGAAGGCGACCTCCTGGAGGCGAACCTTCCCGAGGGGCCGGTCTTCCTCCTGCGCACCGGGAGCGGCGTCCTCGCCCGCGGCGCCCGCTGCCCGCACATGGGCGCGGACCTGAGGTTCGCGCCCCGCCGCGGCGGCCGGGTCACGTGCGCGCTCCACGCCTGGGAGTTCGACGTGCCGTCGGGCGCTTGTCTCGCCGGTCCCCGGGACGCGTCGCTCTTCTCCCTCCCGGCGCGGGAGGCGTTCGGCGCGGTCTTCGTACAGACGGGGGAGGGGGCGCTGCCCGCGTTCGAGTCGATGGAAGAGAGCGAGGTCGCGGCGCTGCCCGGAAGCCGCGTGGCGCTCGCCTGCGCCCCGCTCGGGGTCGCGCTCAACGCGTTCGACGTCGCGCACCTCGGAACCGTTCACCGGAGAGAGCTTCTCGAGCCGCCGGAGTTCGGCGCCGTCGGCGACGTCTTCCGGCTGCGCTATGCGTCGCGTCCTTCCGGGCGCGCGCCTTCCGACCGGCTCATGCTCGCGCTCTCGAAGGGGCGCATCGAGGTCACCATCACCGCGCTCAGCCCGTTTCTCATCGTCGTCGAGAGCCGGGCGGGAACGACGACCTCGGGCCTTCTCGTCGGCCTCTCGCCCGGAGGCGCCGGCACGGAGGTCTTCCCCGTTTTCTGCGTGAAACGGTCGGGCGGGAGGCTCGCCGACGCGCTCCGTACACGCCTCTCCCGCTGGCTCTACACCGAGTTCCTGAAGCGCGATCTCGTGCCGCTCACGGGTTTCGCTCTCACCGAGGGCTCCTTCCAGCCCGGCGACGAGAGCGTGCGCGCCTTCCTCGAGTGGGCCGGGGGGGTCAGACCTGGGGAACGAGCGTGAACCCGCGGCCCTCGAGGAGCCGGGTCACCTTCGCCACGAGCGAGCCGATGTCGAGGGGCTTCTGGAGGAAGTCCTCGGCTCCGGCCTGATGCGCGAAGGCCGAGCGGCTCCGGTCGTGGTACGAGGACATCATGATGACCGGCAGCTTCTGGAATTTCTGCTGGGAATGGACGATGCGGACGGCGTCGAACCCGTCCATGCCCGGCAGGTTGACGTCGAGGAGCACCAGATCGGCGTCGTTGTCGGTGAGGAGCTCGAGGAGCCGTTCGGCAGAGCCCACCTCGATGATGGTGCAGCCCACGAGCCGGAGGTGCTCCCGGATGATCGCGCGCACCGCGGGCTCGTCGTCGACGACGATCACGACCGGCTGGCGTCGCGCGACGAGAGAGGTCCGCTCCGCCGGCCGATCCGGGAGCGCCGCCGCCCCGGTCGACGAGAGCGGCTCGGAAACCGAGGATTCGAGGTCGAACTCCAGGTCGCTGGGGGTGTCGGGATCCTTCGCGGAGGGGGTCACGATGGCGAGGCGCACGTCCGTCGAGACGTCGGTCTGCCCGGTGGGCCGCCGCACCTGCGGGGCGGCGGCGCCCGGATCCTTGATGCCCCACGTGCGCGAGAGGGTCGCGAGCTGCTCGGCCAGCTCGGCGGCTGTGGCGTAGCGGGCGGTGGGGTCCTTTCGCAGGCACCGCAGCACGATCGCGAGGAGCTCCGGCGGGACCTTGGGCCGGAGCTTCTCCACGGGCACGAGGTCGTCCACGTGCATCCGGGTGACGGCGAGCGGGCTGGGGCCGTCGAACGGGGGTTTCCCGGTGAACAGCTCGAACGCGATCACGCCGATCGCGTAGATGTCGCTCCGCCCGTCGAGGGCGAGGCCCTGGGCCTGCTCCGGGGACACGTAATGGGGTGTGCCCACCGTGAAGCCGAGGTTCGTGACGCCGGCCCCTTCGCGTTTCGCGAGGCCGAAGTCCAGAATCGAGACGTGCCCGTCGTCGCCCAGCATCACGTTCGCGGGTTTCAGATCGCGATGCACGACGCCCGCGGCGTGCGCGGCGTGGGCGCCCTCGGCGATCTGCCGCAGGATGGGCAGCGCGCGGCCCGGCAGCAAGGTGCCCTCCTCGTCGAGCAGGGCCGCGAGCGTGCGGCCCTCGACGTACTCCATCGTCAGGTAGGAGATCTCGCCCACCACCCCGTAGTCGTGGATGCGGCAGACGTTCCGGTGCTTGATCCGGCGGTTGAGGGAGAGCTCCCCCTTGAAGCGGGCCAGCAGCTCTCGCTGATCCGCGCCCAGCGAATCCCACAGCAGCTTGATCGCGATCGTCTCGTCGAGGGCGCGGTCGCGAGCCTTCAGGACGACACCCATCGCGCCACGGCCCAGGGGGCCGAGATACTCGTAGCGCGGGAGCGCTTCGAAGAAGGCGGCGAGAATGGGTCCCGGCTGGAGGCTCATTGCCGAATGCGTCCCGACACGAAGGAAGTGTAATGGCCAGCGAGGAGCTTCAACGAGACGAGGTGCGGTCGTGACCCAGGAAGCCGCCCTGGCCGAGAGAATGCTCTGGGACGCGGCCCTGGCGCACCTCGAGCAGGGGATCCTCGTGGCCGACGCCCTCGCGCCCGACTACCCGATCGTCCTCGCGAGCCCGAGCTTCACGCGGATCACCGGGTACTCGACCGAGGAGGTGCTGGGAAAGAACTGCCGGTTCCTTCAAGGAGCCGAGACCAGCCCGTCGGCCGCGGCCGAGCTGCGGTCCGCGCTCGAGGAGGGACGGGCCACCACGGTCGAGATCCTGAACTACCGCAAGAACGGACAGCCCTTCTGGAACGAGGTCTCCCTGGCCCCCCTCCGCGACGCGACCGGGCGGATCACGCACGTGGTGGGCCTCCAGAACGACGTCACGAAGCGGCGCGAGCTGGAAGAACAGGTCCGGGCGTCGCAGCGCATCGAGGCCGTCGGACGGCTGGCCGGCGGGATCGCGCACGATTTCAACAACCTCCTCTCGGTGGTGCTCGGCTACGTGGACCTCATCGAGGTGCGCCACCACGAGGTCGTGGCCGAGGAGCTCCACGAGATTCGCAGGGCCGCCGAGCGGGCCGCCGAGCTGACCAAGAAGCTGCTCGCGTTCTCGCGCCGCCAGGTCTTCGAGACGCGGGTGCTCTCCCTCGCGACCGTCGTGCGGGAGCTCGAGAAGATGCTGACGCGGGTGCTTCCCGAGAACGTGAAGCTGGTCGTTTCCCCGGCGCCTTCCCTGTGGCCGATCGAGGCGGATTCCGGGCAGATCGAGCAGGCCCTCCTCGAGCTCGCCCTCAACGCCGGGGATGCGATGCCCCACGGCGGCACGGTGAGGATCGGGATCGAGAACTGTGAGCTGGACGCCGCGTTTGCCTCTCTGCACCCCGGCTCGAGACCCGGCTCCTACGTGAGGCTCTCGGTCGAGGACGACGGCGAAGGCATGACGCTCGAGGTGAAGAGCCGGCTCTTCGAGCCGTTCTTTTCCACCAAGGGTCCCGGGAAGGGAACCGGCCTCGGTCTCCCCACCGTTTACGGCATCGTGAAGCAGAGCGGGGGAGCGATCTACGCGACGAGCGAGCCCGGCAAGGGCGCGCGTTTCGACATCTACCTCCCGAAGGCCCACGGTGCCGAAGGGTCCGGCCCGTCCCCGAGCCCTGAGCCGGTGCTCAGCCCCGGAGTCGAGAAGCTCCTCGTCGTGGAGGACGACCCGGCGCTCCGGCGGCTCGTCACGGGCCTCCTGCGCCGGGCCGGGCACACCGTGCTCGAGGCGGCCAGCGCCGAGGAAGCGCTGGCCCTCGCCGAGACGCCGGAGTGCGAGGACGTCGCGCTCCTCGTGACCGACGTCGTCCTTCCGGGGCTTTCGGGTGACGCGCTCGCGCGGAAGCTCAGAGAGCGCCGTCCCGGCCTCCGGATCCTCTTCGTCTCGGGCTACGCCAACCTCCGCCTCACCGACGAGGATCTCCACTCCCTCGAGGCCGGCTTCCTGCAGAAGCCGTTCTCCGGAGCGGCCCTGACCTCCCGCGTGCGCCGTCTCCTCGACGCGAAGGTGGGACCTTGAGCGCCGAACCGAAGCCGGCCCTGGGCGGGAACGTCCTCGTGGTGGACGACGAGGCCTCGTTCCGAAGGCTTCTCCGCGAGCTCCTCACGATGCAGGGCTTCCGGGTGCACGAAGCGGGCTCGGGAGAGGACGCCCTCGCGATCCTCGCCGAGCGGCCCATCGACGTCGTGCTCCTCGACCTGAACATGGACGGGATGTCGGGGCACGAGGTCCTCACGTGGATCCGCGCCGACAAGGCCACGGCCTTCATCCCGGTGGTGATGATCACCGGGGGCGCGACCACCGAGGAGAAGCTCCGGGCTCTCGAAGAGGGCGTCACCGATTTTCTCGCCAAGCCGTTCAAGACCGAGGAGCTCCTCGCCCGCGTGCGTTCGTCGGTCCAGATGAAGCGCGCGACGGACGCCCTCGAGGACGCCGAGAACGTCATCATCGCGCTCGCGAAGGTGATCGACGCGCGGGATCCCTACACGTGCTTCCACAGCGATCGCGTCTCCTGGTACGCGGGGCATCTGGGCGAGGCGATCGGGCTCCGCGGCAACGAGCTGGATGCGGTGCGAAAAGGCGGGCTCTTCCACGATCTGGGCAAGGTCGCCGTCTCCGACGGCGTGCTCCTGAAGCCCGGCCGGCTGACGCCCGAGGAGATGGCTCAGATGAAGCGCCATCCCGTGGAGGGGCGCCGGCTCCTCGCGGGCATGAAAAGCCTCTCGTACGCGCTCGACGTCGTTTACCACCATCACGAAAGATCCGACGGATCGGGCTATCCCTGCGGGCTCTCGGGCGAGGAGATCCCGCTCGTCGCCCGGGTCACGACGATCGCGGACATCTACGACGCCCTCACGACGGCGCGGGTCTATCGCGCGGCGCTCACCCCCGAGGAGGCGCTGGGCATCATGAAGAACGAAGCAGAGAAGGGCTGGTGGGACGCGCGTCTGCTGGAAGCCTTTCGCGGGGTTCTCTCGAAGGTCCCCGACTCCCTCGCGCCGGAGAGCCTCGGCCGAACACGAACGTAGCCCGGCTCCCCGGCGGGGGGCCTGGGGGGATCGAGAACCCCCCCGGATCAAATCACCGTGGAAGGGCGCTTCGGCGAGCCGTGGAGCTGAGAGCCTCGCGCACCTTCCGGCCGAGAGCGGTCACGGTGAGCGGCTTCATCAGGAGCAGGACTCCCGGCTCGAGGACGCCGCGCGTGCCGAGCGCGTCCTCGGTGTACCCGGAGATGAAGAGGACGGGGAGGCCCGGCCGCTCCGCCTGAAGAGCGCGCGCCAGCTCGGGTCCCCCGAGGACCGGCATCACGACGTCGGTGACGAGGAGGTCGATCGTCGTCGCGTTGGAGGCCCGGGTGAAGGCGAGGGCCTCGGCGCCGTCCGCGGCCTCGAACACCCGGTACCCGAGCATCCGGAGGACGCTCGCAGCGAGCCGCCGCACGTCGGCATCGTCCTCGGCCAGAAGGATCGTCTCGTTCCCCGAGAGGTCTTCGGTGACCGCGACCGGGCCCGTCGTGTGTGCGGGCGTCGCCGTCGCCGCCGGCAGGTAGATGGAGAGCGACGTGCCGTTGCCCGGAGACGACTCGAGAAAGATGCCGCCGCCGCTCTGCTTGACGATGCCGTAGGCCGTCGAGAGGCCCAGCCCGGTGCCCCGGCCCCGTTCCTTGGTGGTGAAGAACGGCTCGAACGCGCGGCGGCGCGTGTCCTCGGTCATCCCCTCGCCGTCGTCTCGCAGCGTGAGGCGGACGGCGGGGCCCGGGGCCGAGACCGAGAGCCGGGCCGCGTCCTCCGGCGTGAGGTCGAGGTTCTCCGTCTCGATGGTGAGCGAGCCGCCCTGAGGCAGCGCGTCCCGGGAGTTGATGGCCGCGTTCAGGATCGTCTGCTCGAATTGCGAGCGGTCGACCCTCACCGCGTTGAGGCCCTCGGCGAGGCGCGTCTCGAGCGCCACGTCCTCCCCGAGCACGCGCCGGAGCATCTTGGTCATGTCCAGGACGATCTCGTTGAGCGAGAGCGTCTCCGGCTCGAGGAGCTGCTTCCGGCTGAACGCCAGGAGCTGCTGCGTGAGCTGGGCGGCCCGTCCCGCGGCGGTGCTGATCTCCTCGAGGTCGAGCCGGCGTTCGTCGCCGTCGTCGAGCTTGAGGCCGAGGAGCTCGCAGTAGCCGAGGATCACCGACAGCATGTTGTTGAAGTCGTGAGCGACGCCTCCCGCGAGCCGTCCCACGGCGTCCATCTTCTGCGCCTGGATGAGCTGCCCCTCGAGCTCCCGCTGGCGCGACTCGCTCGCGCGGAGAGCCTCTCCTGCGCGTTCACGGAGCCAGGTGACGCGGAGGCCCGTCGCCGGCACCTCGTGCGTGACGGCCTCCACGAGGCGCCGTCCGCCGTCGGCCCGAAGGAGGACGAGACGGCCGGCGAGCCCCTGGGAGAGGTCGAACGAGGCCTCGAACCTCTCGCCGACGGAAAGCGCGCGCAAGGCCTCCGCGCTCTCTCCGAACAGCTCCTCCGCCGCCGGGTTGAGCGCGTGGATGCGTCCCGCATCGTTCGAGATCAGGATCGGATCGGGGCCCTTCTCGAAGAGCGCCCGGAAGAGCGCGTCTGAATCCAAGTCGAACCCCCACGGCCGCGACCGCCGTGACGGCATGCTAAACGATGTCCGGCCGGACCCCGGCGTGCGATGCTTTCGGGGTGGGCGCTCCGCTCCGGATCCTCCTCGTCTCGCCGCGCGGGCCGCTCTACCGGCATCGCACGGGGATCTGGAAGAAGTCGCTTCGCTATCAGCCCCTCACGCTCACGACTCTTGCGTCGCTCGTGCCGAGCGACGTGCCCGCCGAGGTGACGCTCGTCGACGAGGGAATCCACGAGCTGCCGGCCCACGTGGACGCCGACCTCGTGGGCATCAGCGCGATCACGGGGACGGCCCCCCGCTCGTACGAGCTGGCGGACCGGCTCCGCAGAGACGGCATCCCGGTCGTCCTCGGCGGCGTGCATCCGACGCTCGTGCCGGAGGAGGCCCAGGTCCACGCCGACGCCCTCGTCGTGGGCTACGCGGAGGAGACCTGGCCGCGCCTGCTGCGCGACTTCGTGCGGGGCGAGATGCGGCCGCGTTACGACGAGGGGCCGTCTCTCTCGCTCGCGAACCTGCCGTTTCCCCGCCGCGATCTGCTGCCGGCGTCCCTGTATACGGTGGCCCACACGCTCGAGGCCACTCGCGGCTGTACCCACAAGTGCGCGTTCTGTGTGGTGCCCTCGGCCTGGGGCCGCCCGCGGCAGAAGCCCGTCGCCGAGGTCGTCGCCGACATCGTGCAGATGAACGCGCGGCGCCTTCTGTTCCTCGACCTCAACATCATCGCCGACGTCGACTACGCCAAGGAGCTGTTCCGCGCGCTGATCCCCTTGAAGGTCACCTGGGGCGGGCTCGCGACGAGCTTCCTCGCCGAGGACGACGAGCTCCTCGGTCTGGCCGCGAAGAGCGGCTGCCGGGGAATCCTCGTGGGCTTCGAGTCGCTGCGGGAAGGCTCCCTCAAGGAAACCCGGAAGGGCTGGGGCGCGCGGCACGGCTATCGCGAGATCCTGCGGAAGCTCCACGCCCACCGCATCGCGGTGCAGGGCTGCTTCGTGTTCGGCTTCGACCACGACGACGAGGCGGTCTTCGAGGAGACCGCGGAGTTCGCGCTCGAGACGGCGATCGATCTCCCGCGCTTCGCGATCCTCACGCCGTTTCCCGGCACGCCGCTCTTTTCGAAGCTGAAAGAGGAAGGCCGCCTCCTCACCGAGGACTGGTCGTACTACGACGGACAGCACGTCGTCTTCCGGCCCGCGCAGATGACCCCCGAGGCGCTGCGGGCCGGCACGGAGCGGGCCTGGAAGAAGGCCTACTCCTACAGTGGCGTCGCGCGGCGGCTCCTGGCCTCGCGCCTCCAGCTCCCCGTCTCCCTGGCGGCGAACCTCGGCTACCGCTTCTACGCGCACAACCTCTCGCGCTTCTACAACTGTCGCGAGGCCCTCCTCTGAAGCTCACGCTCGTGCATCCCGCCATCGGCCACCGCCGCGGGGAGAAGTACATCCGCACGTGGCAGATGGAGCCTCTCGCGCCCGCGCTGCTCAAGGCGATGGTGCCCAAGGGCGTCGACGTCGCGTTCTTCGACGACCGCATGGAGGCGATCGACTACGACGCGAAGACCGATCTCGTGGCGATCAGCGTGGAGACGTACACCGCGCGGCGCTCCTACGAGATCGCGTCGGAGTTCCGCCGCCGGGGCGTGCCCGTGGTGATGGGCGGCTTCCACGCGACGCTCGTCCCGGGCGAGGTCGCGCGCTTCGCCGACAGCCTCGTGGTGGGGGAGGCCGAGGCGGTCTTTCCCGAGCTCGTCGACGACTACCGGGCCGGAACACCGAAGCGCGTCTACAGAGGAACCTCGCGGCCGAGGCTCGCGGGCGCCCGACCCGACAGGACCCTTTTCGCGGGGAAGAAGTACCTGCCCATCGGGCTCGTCGAGGCGGGGCGCGGCTGCCACTTCAAGTGCGAGTTCTGCGCGGTGCAGTCGTTCTTCTCGTCCACCCAGACGCGGCGGCCCATCGGCGAGATCCTCGAAGAGGTCCGCGCGATCGACAAGCCGCTCCTCTTCTTCGTGGACGACAACATCACCTCGAACATGGCCGAGGCCAAGGAATTCTTCCGGGCGCTCGCGCCCCTCGGGAAGCGCTGGGTCAGCCAGGCCTCGATCAACGCCGCGCACGACGAGGAGTTCCTGAAGCTCATCGCCGCGAGCGGCTGCCAGGGTCTTCTCATCGGCTTCGAGTCGCTCGCGCCCGAGACGCTCAAGCGGATGCACAAGGGCTTCAACACCATGGGTGGCGGCTACGAAAAGGCGCTCCGGAACCTGAGGAAGCACGGCCTCCGCCTCTATGCGACGTTCATCCTCGGCTACGACGACGATTCGGCGTCGACGTTCGAGGAGGTCGGCGCGTTCTGCGAGAAGCACCGCTTCTACATCGTCGCGTTCAACCACCTCACGCCGTTTCCCGGGACGCCGCTCTACGAGAGGCTCGAGCGCGAGGGCCGGCTCCTCTTCGACCGCTGGTGGCTGGATCCCGGCTACCGCTACGGCATGGTGCCGTTCGCGCCCCGGGGCATGAGCGCCGAGGACGTCCGCGAAGCGTGCATCGCGGCTCGGAAGAGGTTCTATCGCCCGGCGTCGATCCTGAGGCGCAGCCTCGACCGCGAGGTGAACGCGCGGAGCTTCTTCATGTGGTCGCAGTTCTTCGTGATCAACGGCCTCATCCGCCGCGAGGTTTCGGAGCGCCGCGACTACCCGCTCGGCGACGAGCGGTTCGAGGGCGAGCTCCTCGCCGTCGACGGCACGAGCGGGCTCTCGGGTCTGCCGCCCCTCGCGCTCCCGCTCGCCGGCGTCGCCTGAGGCCCGTTGCAGGTCACGCTCTTTCGCGAGGAGGACGACGCCGCGCTCCGCGCGATCGTGAGCGCGACTCCGGTGCCCGGCGCGATCCGCGTCGCGACGGAGCGTGAGCCCGGCTTCCTCGCCGGTTGCGCCGCGATGGGTCCGTTCCACCAGGTGCTCGTCGCGCGCGGGGCCCAGGGCGAGCCTGTGGGGCTCGCGTGCCGCTCCACCCGGCGGCTCCTCGTGAACGGCGAGCCCGAGGAGACCGGCTACCTCTCGCAGCTCCGCGTCCTGCCCGGATACCGCGGCCGCTGGCTCGTGCCGAAGGGCTTCCGCTTTCTCAGGGAGCTGCACGAGGACGGCCGGGTGCCGGGCTACCTCACGACGCTCGTCGCGGGGAACCGCGAGGCCGAGGCGCTCCTCGTCTCGAAGCCTCGCTCGAGCCTGCCGCGATATCGCTTTCTCGACGATCTCGAAACGCTCGCGATGTCGGTGCCTCTCGGGCCTCGAGGCCCCGTCGAGGGCGCGTCCCCGGAAGAGCTCCTCGCGAGGCTCGCCCGGTGGGGGCCTGCACGGTCGCTGTTTCCCGAGGTGACGCCGGACGACCTCACGGGCCGCGGGACGTTTCCCGGCCTCTCGGCCGCGGACTTCGTCGTCGTGCCCGGGGGCGTGGGGGCCGTGTGGGACCAGTCGGCCTTCCGGCAGACGGTCGTGCGCGGCTACGGATTCCCGCTCGGCGCGCTCCTGCCCATCGTGAACGCGGCGAACCGGCTGCGGGGACGTCCCGCCCTGCCCCGTGCGGGAGCGCGCGTTCGGCACGCGTTCGCGGCGCTCGTCGCCGTGGAGGAGCCCGCCGCACTGCCCGCTCTCCTCACGGCGCTCCTCGCGAGCGCACGGGGCCGCGGCTTCGACTGGCTGATGGCGGGCTTCTCCGCGAACGACCCGGCGTTGGCCTTCGCGCGCCGGTTTCCGCACGTGCCCTACCGGAGCCGTCGCTACACTGTGGCGTGGGAGAAAGGTGACGCGTTCCATGCCCGTTTCTCCGGCGGTCCTCTGCACGTCGAGCCCGGCACGCTCTGAGGGGCCGCTCTCGGGGCGCACCGTTCCCGTCCCCGCGCTCGACGCCCGGCAGCGCGCGCGGCTCCTTGCGCTCATGCGGGAGACGTACGAGCCCGTGAACCCCACGGCGTTCGCGCGGGACCTCGACGCGAAGGACACCGCGCTCCTCCTCGAGGACCCTTCCGGGGAGATCCAGGGCTTCACGGCGCTCGAGAGCCGCGTCGTGGACGGCGCTCTCATCGTGTACTCGGGCGACACGGTCGTCGCGCGGGCGCACTGGACGAGCCTCGCGCTGCCGCGCCACTTCGCGGCGCACGTCTTCGGCACGCTGCTCGCCGCGCACGGCGGCCCGGCCTACTGGCTCCTTCTCTCGGGAGGCTTCCGAACGTACCGCTACCTGCCGCTCTTCTTTCGCGAGTTCGTCCCGCGCCGTGCGGCCCCGGACCCTGCGCTCCTCGCTCTGCGTGACGCGCTCGCGGGCGCGCGCTTCGGCTCGCGCTTCGACGCGCTCCGCGGCGTCGTGACCCTGGACGCGCCGACCCCGGTGAGGCCGGGCCTCGGGGCCCCGGACGCGCGGGACCTCGCCGACGAGAACGTCCGGTTCTTCTGTTCCGCGAACCCCGGGTGGCAGCGTGGCGACGAGCTGGCCGGCCTCGCGTCCCTTTCGACCGCGAACCTCACGCCCGCGGCCCGGCGCATGCTCCGTACGTGATCCCGCGCCTCGTGAACGGCGCGTGGCTCGCTTCGGCGCTGCCCTCCGCGCTGCGTTTCGAGGAGGCGCTCCGGGACGCTTCCGCCGCGCAGGAGGACCTTCTCGCGGAGATCTTGCAGGCGAATGCCGGCACCGCGTTCGGCCGCGAGCACGGCTTCGGCCGCATCCGCTCGCGACGGGAATTCGCCCGGCGCGTGCCGCTCGCGACGTGGGACGACCTCGTGCCCTGGATCGCCCGCGTCGAGCGCGGCGAGCCCAACGTCCTGACACGCGAGCCCGTGCGGCGCCTCGTGCCGACGAGCGGCGCAAGCGGCGCGCGGAAGCTCGTGCCCTACGGCGCGCCGCTCCTCGCGTCGTTCCGGAACGCGCTCTCGCCGTGGATCGTGCGGCTCCTCCGCGAGGACGCCGCGGTGTTCGCCGGGCGCGCTTACTGGTCGATCTCGCCGGCCTTTCCGGAAGAGACGACAGCCGGCGGTCTGCCCATCGGGTTCGGCGACGACACGGAGTACCTCGGTGCCCTCGGCCGGCTGCTCGCCCGGGGGGCGCTCGCCGTTCCGCCGTCCGTGGCGCGGCTCGCGGCTCCCGAGCTCCGGGCGGCGACGCGACGCGCGCTCCTCGCGGCGCCGGACCTTTCGCTCGTGTCGGTGTGGCACCCGGCCTTCCTCCTTCTCCTAACCCGCGATCTCTCCGCGGCCGACGCCGAAGGGCTCGAGCCGGGGCGCAGGCGCGAGGTGCTCGGGATTCTTCGCGAAACCCGTGGGGATGCGGGGGCGCGGAACCGGAGGCTCTGGCCGCGTCTCCGGTGCATCTCGGCCTGGCTCGATGGCCCGGCCGCGGACCATCGGGCCCGCCTCGCGGCGGAGTTTCCCGGCGTTCGGCTCGAGGGAAAGGGGCTCCTCGCGACGGAGGGCGTCGTGAGCCTTCCGTGGAACGCGGATTCGGGTCCGGTGCTCGCCCTGACGTCCAGCGTCCTCGAGCTGATCGACGAGGCCCGCGGCGACGTCCTCCTCCCGCACGAGGCGCGTCCGGGTCAGGTGTACGAGGTCGTTCTCACGACGCCCGGGGGCCTTCATCGCTACCGCCTCGGGGATCTCGTGGAGGTGACGGGCTTCTCGGGGGAGGCGCCGCACCTCCGCTTCGTCGCGCGGAGGGGGGCCGTCTCGGATCGCTTCGGGGAGAAGCTCACCGAGCCCTTCGTCCGCTCGGTGGTCGGGGGCGCGGTGTTCGCGCTCCTCTCGTTCGAGGAGGAGACGGGCGGCTACGTGCTCTTCCACGAAGGCCCCCCCGAGGCCCCCGTGGCGGAGGCCCTCGACGCGGCGCTCCGCGCGAATCCGCACTACGCCTGGGCGCGCGATCTCGGGCAGCTCGCGGCGCTCCGGGTCGTCCCGGTCGAGCGGGGCTTCGAGCGGTTCCTCGCGAGCGAGGCCCTGCGGGGCCGGAGGGCCGGAGACGTGAAGCCGGCCCTGCTCTGCCGCGAGGGGAATCGTCTGCGGGCTTTCGGCGTTCTCCCAGCCGGCCTGGCTGCTACTCTCGCGCGCCCGGGACAACAAGGAGCTGCCGCACTGTGACATCCGGTCGTGACCTCTTCGAGCCCCGCCTCGGCCTGACGATTCCGCTCTGCGGGCTGAAATTCATCTTCGCGTTCCTCACGTTCGCCGACCCGAAGCGGACGACGCTGCTCTTCGCGTTCGACCCGTCGACCGCTCTCTCGCAGCCCTGGACGTTCATCACCTACCAGTTCCTCTCGGGAACGAGCCTGCTCAGCCTCTTCTTCGGCGTGCTCATCCTCTACATGCTCGGGCAGGCGCTCGAGGACGAGTGGGGCACGGCCGACTTCACGATCTTCTGGCTCGTCGCGACGCTGGGCGGCTCCCTTTCGGCGTGGGCCGTGGGCACGGTGCTCTCGGGCGGCTCCCTCATCGTGAACGTCTCGATGCTCTTCGCCTACGCGTTCCTCTTTCCCGAGACGAAGTTCTACATCTACTTCGTGCTGCCGGTGAAGGTCACGTGGATCGCCTGGTTCACTCTGGGCGTCCTCGTGGTGCAGCTGGGGCTCTCCGTGGCGCAGGGGCGCGCGGGGGCGGGAATCGTCCAGCTCGTGGGCGCGACGGCCGGGTTCCTCTACTTCTGGATACGGCACCACGGCAAGCCCAAGGTGAAGCTCGCGACGCGCGAGGTGGTGGCCGAGGCCAAGCAGGCCGCGTCGGAGCGCAAGGACGACGGGCTCGAGAGCCGGAACCGCATGCTCTTCCCCAAGGTCGAGGCGCTGCGCCTGGACACCAGGGCCGGCCCCCTTTCGAGCGACGCGGAGCGCTTCGCGTCGGACCTCGCGAAGCTCGTCGTGCCGGGCGTCAAGATCTGCAAGCCCGTGGATTTCAAGGGCGACAAGGACGGCATCTGCGTGCGCTGCGAGGGGTTCGCGGAGTGCTCGCTCCGCTACGTGGCCGGGCAGCCCGGCGAGATCACGTTCCGCAAGAGGGACGAGTAGACTCCCCACGATGATTTTCGGAGCCGTGCTTTCCGCGTTCTTCGCCGTCGCCGTGGCCGTCGTTCCCGGCGTTCCCGCGCCCCCGGGAGCGGTGTACGAGAAGGAGCTCGCGAAGGTCGCCGTGGAGCGGGCGGAGGTCGAGATCAAGGAAACGCTCGTGAAGATCGACGGCGACTTCCGGCTCACCTCGAAAGAGAAGGCCGAGCTGAAGGCTCAGGTCCAGGGGCTCAAGATCGGCTTCTACACGACCACGATGACCGTTCCCGAGGTCATCGAGTTCTACGAGAAGAAGTTCCCGGGGGCCAGCTTTCTCACCGCAGAGCGCAGCCTCATGGCTGACGCGATGGCGATCGCCACCGACCACGGCATCCTCCTCCCGAAGGAGACCAGCGAGAAGTGGTCGGGCAAGAACGGCCTCTCGGCCCGCTACATCACGCCGCGCTTCGAGGTCGACGTCGAGGACCACCTCGTGGACCCCCGGACGGGCGAGATCACCAAGAAGACGGTGATCATGATCTCCGCGGTCGATTGACCTGGGGGTTTCTCGATCCCCCCAGGCCCCCCGCCGGAGAGTCAGTACGTCCGATCGGTCTCGTCTTCCTTCTTCTGGTTCGCCTTGTAGTAGCTGAAGACCTGCCACGCGCCGAACGCGATGAGCAGGACCGGCCAGTACTCGACGAGCCAGCGCAGGTTGATCGTCACGAACTTGTCGATCAGGAAGAACGTCCCGAAGAGAATCAGGAGCACGCCGAGCATCAGGCTGCCCGTGGGCTTGAAGCTGCCCTCTTGAAGCGCGATGTTGGACTCCGGGAGCCCGGTGGCGTTGATGGCCTTCGCCTGCCGCACGGCGTCGATGAGGACGAAGAACCACCAGAACGGGATC
>JAEUQS010000368.1 GCA_016789625.1 Acidobacteriota bacterium
CGTCGACGCGGCCGCCGAGGCCTACAAGACCTGGCGGCTCGTGCCGGGTCCCGCGCGCGGCGAGATCCTCTATCGCGCCGGAGAGATCCTGCGCGACCGCAAGGAGCAATACGCGCGCGACATGACGCGCGAGATGGGCAAGGTTCTCAAGGAGACGAAGGGCGACGTGCAGGAAGCCATCGACATGGCGTTCCTCATGGCCGGTGAGGGGCGCAGGCTCCACGGCCAGACGACGCCCTCGGAGCTGCCGAACAAGTTCGCGATGTCGGTCCGCGCGCCCCTCGGCGTCTGCGGCTTCATCACGCCCTGGAACTTTCCCATGGCGATCCCCGCGTGGAAGAGCACGGCCGCGCTCATCTGCGGCAACACCATCGTCATCAAGCCCGCGACGGACACGCCTCTCTCGGTGTTCAACTTCGCCAAGGCGCTCGAGGACGCGGGCCTGCCGAAGGGCGTCTTCAACATCGTCACGGGCGGCGGCTCCAAGGTCGGCATGCCGCTCATCAAGGATCCGCGCGTCAAGGTCATCTCGTTCACGGGCTCCACGCAGATCGGCCGCACGATCAACGAGGCCTGCGCTCCCGACTTCAAGCACGTGCATCTCGAGATGGGCGGCAAGAACCCGATCCTCGTGATGGACGACGCCGACCTCGAGCTCGCGGCCGACGGCTGCGTGTGGGCCGCGTTCGGCACCACCGGCCAGCGCTGCACCGCTGCCTCGCGCATCCTCGTCCACAAGAAGGTCTACCGGAAGTTCCTCGCGCTCCTCGTGGAGAAGACGAAGAACCTCAAGGTCGGCAACGGCCTCGAGGCCGGGATCGACATGGGCCCGTCGATCAACGAGAGCCAGCTCGACACCGTGCTCGACTACATCGACATCGGCAAGGCCGAAGGCGCCAAGCTCGCGGCCGGCGGCAACCGCCTCGCGGGCAAGGCGCACGCGAAGGGCTGGTTCACCGAGCCCACCGTGTTCGCCGACTGCAACCGGAAGATGCGCGTCGCGACCGAGGAGATCTTCGGGCCCGTCACCGCGGTGGTGCCGATCTCGTCGCTCGAGGAGGCCATCGACATCGCCAACGAGAGCGAGTACGGCCTCTCCGCTTCCATCTTCACGCAGGACGTGAACCAGGCGTTCACGGCGATGCGCGACGTCGAGAGCGGCATCTTCTACGTGAACCAGGGCACCACGGGCGCCGAGACGCACCTGCCGTTCGGCGGCATCAAGAAGACGGGCAACGGCCATCGCGAAGCGGGCCTCGCGGGCCTCGACGTCTTCAGCGAGTGGAAGTCGATCTACGTCGACTACTCGGGGAAGATCCAGAAGGCCCAGATCGACAACGAAGCCACGACCGCGGCGCCTGCCGCGAAATCGAAGAAGAAGTAACAGCTCTCGGGGAAATGAGGGAGACGTCATGAAGATCGGTCTGCCGAAAGAGATCAAGGACAACGAATACCGCGTGGGCCTCGTCCCCGCGGGAGTGAAGTCGCTCACCTCCGACGGACACGAGGTGCTCGTCGAGACCGCCGCGGGCGGCGGCTCGGGCTTCTCCGACGCCGAGTACATCGCGGCCGGCGCGAAGATCTCGCAGAGCGCCGACGAGGTGTGGGGCTGGGCCGAGATGATCGTGAAGGTCAAGGAGCCCATCGCGCCCGAGTACCCGCGGCTCAAGGAAGGGCTCCTCCTCTTCACGTATCTCCACCTCGCGCCCGACGTGAAGCAGACCGACGCGCTCCTCTCGAGCAAGACGATCGGCGTCGCCTACGAGACGATCGTCGGCCGCCACGGCGGCCTCCCGCTCCTCACGCCCATGTCCGAGGTCGCGGGCCGCATGTCCACGCAGGTCGGCGCGAACTACCTCATGAAGCCCAACGGCGGCCGCGGCATCCTGCTCGGCGGCGTGCCGGGCGTCGCGCCCGGCGAGGTCGTCATCATCGGCGGCGGAGTCGTGGGTCTCAACGCCGCGAAGATGGCCGTCGGCCTCGGCGCGCGCGTGACGATTCTCGAGACCTCGGCCGAGCGCATGGCGTATCTCGACGACGTGTTCGGCAGCCGGGTCGTGACCCTCGCCTCGAATCCGTACACGGTGTCCGAGGGCGTGGCCATGGCCGACGTCCTCATCGGCGGCGTGCTCATCCCGGGCGCGGCCGCGCCCAAGCTCGTCACGCGCGACATGATCAAGACCATGAAGAAGGGCGCGGTCGTCGTCGACGTCGCCGTCGACCAGGGCGGCTGCTTCGAGACGACCCACGCGACGACGCACTCGAACCCCGTGTACGACGTGGACGGCGTGACGCACTACTGCGTCGCGAACATGCCGGGCGCCGTGCCCCGCACCTCGACGCTCGCGCTCACGAACGTCACGCTCCCGTACGCCAAGCGCCTCGCGCGTCTCGGTGTGGTGGAGGCGGTCAAGCAGGACAAGGGCCTCGCTGAAGGCGTCAATACCTATCTGGGAAAGCTCACGTGCGAGCCCGTCGCCGTCGCGCAGGACAAGGTCTACACGAGCCTGGATTCTCTGCTGTAGATTCTTGGGGGCACCATGGCCGGTGCCCCCAAACCCCCTCCGAGCCAATCGCTGATTCTGCCGGGGTAGTGTTGGGAAAGGGCGGCCTCAGGGCCGCCCGTCTCCCGGGCGCGGCCGCCCTTTCTTTTGTCTGGGTCTTGGCGCTGCGATCGGGGTAGGGTTGTCCGGTCCATAGACGGACGGATCCGGCAAGCGAATTTCGATGCCCGCGGCTCCGAGAAGCTTCGCGAGGTCGTCGGGCACTGGCGCCACGATCGACACGCGCTGCTTCGTCACGGGGTGCGTAAACGCGAGCCGCCAGGCGTGCAGCGCCTGCCTCCGGAAGTCCGCGCAGGCCGCCGCCAGGACTGGATCCTGAATGCCTTTCCACCGCGGGGAGCCATA
>JAEUQS010000409.1 GCA_016789625.1 Acidobacteriota bacterium
CGCTGGAAGGGGTCCTCCGGACGGCGCGCCCGCTGGCCGCCTCCTCCAGCGGGCGCGTCGTCCTCGTTTTCGGCTGCGGCGGCGACCGCGACCGCGGGAAGCGGCCCGAGATGGGCCGCATCGCGGGCGAGCTGGCCGACGTCGTCGTCGTCACGAGCGACAACCCGCGGAGCGAGGACCCTCGGACGATCCTGGACGAGATCCGCCCGGGCCTTTCGGGGGCGGCGGCAGAAGACGTGCGCTATCTCGTGGACCGCCGCGAGGCGATCCGGGAAGCTCTTTCGCTGGCGCGTCCCGGCGACGTCGTGCTCATCGCCGGCAAGGGGCACGAGACCTACCAGCTCATCGGCGGAGAGAGCCATCCGTTCGACGACCGCGTCGTCGCCCGGGAGCTCCTCGACGAGCTGTCCGCCGCGCGTTCCGCGCACGGAAGCGGCGCGTGAACCTCGACAGCATCACGGTCGCGGCCGTCACCGGGGGCTCGGTCACGGGCCCGCCGGCCCTCTTCTCGGGCCTCTCGATCGACTCGCGAAAGGTCGCGCCGGGCGACCTCTTCATCGCGCTCAAGGGCCCCAACCACGACGCGCACGACTTCCTGGCGGAGGCGCTCGTGAACGCGGCGGGGGCGATCGTCGGAAGGATCCCCGAAAGTCTGTCCGCCAGGGGCCACTCCCTGGTGCGCGTGCCCAACACGCTCGCCGCGCTCCACGCGCTCGCCCGCTACGTGCGCACGACGCTCGCGCCGCGCGTCGTCGCCGTCGTCGGCAGCGTGGGGAAGACCACCACGAAAGAGCTGGTCGCCACGGTCCTCGCGCGGCGCTTCGCCGTCGCCAAGACGACGGGGAACCTCAACAACACGATCGGGATGCCCGCCGAGGTCGTGCGGATGCCCGAGGGCACCGAGGTCGCCGTGCTCGAGATGGGCATGTCGACTCCTGGTGAGATCAAGCTCCTTTCCGAGCTCGTGCGGCCCGACGTGGCCGTCGTCACGGCGATCCAGCCCGAGCACATGGCGAACTTCACCTCCCTCGCGGGCGTGCTGGACGCGAATGCCGAGATCCTCGCGGGTCTCTCGCGCAAGGGCACCGTCGTCGCGAACGGCGACGACGCGGGCGCGCGCTCTCTCGCGGGGCGCCATTCAGGCCCCGTGATCCTCTTCTCGCTCGGGAAGAGCGACGCGACCGTGTGGGCCTCCTCGATCGCCGAGGGCCCCGACGGCACCCGCTTCGTGCTCCACGTGCCCGAAGGGGAGGAGCCCGTGTCGCTGCCGCTGCCCGGCCGGCACAACGTCTCGAACTTCCTGGCCGCCGCGGCCGTGGGGGTCGCGCTCGGAATGCAGGTCGGCGAGATCGCGCGGTCCGCGGGCTCGGCGGTCGCGGCCCCTCACCGCGGCGAGATCCACGAGCTCCCCGACGGCACCGTCGTTTACGACGACGCCTACAACAGCAGCCCGGCCGCTCTGGAAGCCTCTTTCGCGGCGTTCGAGGCCCTGGGAAAGGGCCGGCGCCTCGTGGCGGTCGTGGGCGACATGCTCGAGATGGGGCGTTTCGCGGCCGAGTACCACGCGGAGGCGGGTCGCAGGCTCGCGGGCCGGGCCGCGCTCCTCGTCGCGGTGGGCGAGGAGTCGCGCCGCCTCGCGGAGAACGCCCGCGAGGCCCAGCGCATCTCGCGTCCCTCGGTGAACGAGACCCAGCCGGTCCACCTCCGGGAGAACGTGGTCCTGGAGGCGAAGGACGCGGACGAAGCCAGCGCGCTCCTGCTGCCGCGCCTCGAGCCCGGCGATGCCGTCTTCGTGAAGGCCTCCCGCGGGATGCGCCTCGAGAAGGTCGTGGCGGCCGTCCTCGCTTCGAGGAAGGCGGGCTGATGCTCTACCGCCTTCTCGTCCCCTTCGCCCAGGACATCCCCATCTTCAACGTCTTTCGCTATCTCACGTTCCGGGCGGCGAGCGCGGCGCTCATGGCGCTCGTCCTCTCGATCCTCTTCGGACCGGTGCTCATCCGGTGGCTGCAGGAGAAGCAGATCGGCCAGGTCATCCGCGAGGAGGGCCCGAAGGCGCACCAGAAGAAGAAGGGGACGCCCACCATGGGCGGCATCCTCATCAACCTCGCGATCGCCGTGCCCACGCTCCTCTGGGCCGACATCGCGAGTCCGTACGTGTGGGTCGCGCTCGTCGCGACGCTCCTCGCGATGCTCGTGGGGCTCGGCGACGACTGGAAGAAGATCTCGAGGCAGCACAACCGCGGGCTCACCGGCCGCCAGAAGCTCGCGTTCCAGTCGATCATCGGGCTCGGGGTCGGAGCGGCCTCGCTGTTCGTCTTCGGCCCCGCGCGGCCCGATGCCTCGGGCGTCTCCTTTCCGTTCTTCAAGAACGTCCATCTCGAGCTGGGCCCCGTGTACATCCTGTTCGCCGCGTTCGTGTTCGTGGCCTCCTCGAACACCGTGAACCTCACCGACGGGCTGGACGGCCTGGCCATCGGCGCGACGCTGATCGCCTCGGCGACGTTCGCGATCCTCGCGTACATCGCGGGCTCCACGAAGGTCGCGAACTATCTCTTCGTGCCTGCCGTGCCCGGAGCCGGCGAGCTGGCCGTCTTCTGCGCCGCGATCGTGGGCGCGTCTCTGGGGTTCCTCTGGTTCAACGCGCATCCCGCCGAGGTCTTCATGGGCGATACGGGCTCCCTCGCCCTGGGCGCCGCGCTCGGCACGGTGGCGGTGCTCATCAAGCAGGAGATCCTGCTCGTCCTGGTGGGCGGCCTCTTCGTGATCGAGGGGGCCTCCGTGATCCTGCAGGTCGCCTCCTACAAGCTCACCGGGCGCCGCATCTTCCTCATGGCGCCCATCCACCACCACTTCGAGCAGAAGGGCTGGCCGGAGACGAAGGTCGTCATCCGGTTCTGGATCGTGTCGATCCTCTTCTCGCTCTTCTCGCTCTCGACGCTGAAGCTCAGATGACGGCGCTGTCGATCGGCCCCGACCTGCCCGAGATCTCGCGCGCCGCGGTGTTCGGCCTCGCGCGTTCGGGCCGCGCCACGCTCGAGGCGCTGGCCGGACGGGGCGTCGAGGTCGTGGGGACGGACGCCAAGCCCGCGCTCGAAGGACTGCTTCAGCG
>JAEUQS010000421.1 GCA_016789625.1 Acidobacteriota bacterium
CACGGGACCCTCGAGGTCTGGCAGGACGGCCAGCAGTTCCGCGCGCTCATCGAGCGCCGCTGGAGACTCTGGCTCCTCACCTTCGCGCTCGCCATCGCCTCGATCCTCCTTTCCCTTTCCATCGCCTATCAGCGGCTCATCGACCGGCCGCTGCGGCGCCTCCTCGAAGGAGTGCACCAGATGGAAATGGGCTACTGGAGCGGGCTGCAGCTGCCGCGCGGGGCCTGGGAGCTGCGCTGGCTCGCCTACCGCTTCCGCAACCTCGGCTCGCAGCTCGAGGAAACGGTGCGGCATCTCGTGGAGGCCGAACGCCGCGCGCTCCTGGGCCTCTCCACGTCGACCCCGGCCGATGGCCGTCCGGCGCCCGCCGCCTTCGCCCCAGCGGGCGCGACGCGCGACGAAACCGTCTTCCGGAGGCGGCTGCTCCGCCGCTACCTCGTCTCCCGCTGCCGGTACCTGGAGGCGCGCGGCCCGAGAGACTCGGGTGCCGTCGCCGCGGCGCGCGAAACCTGGGAGCACGACGTTCTGGAGGCCGAGCGGCTCGGCGAGGGACGCCTCAAGTCGCGCCTCGAGGACGCCGCGCTGCGCATCCTCGAGCCCGAGACCTTCGCGGGAATCGTCCAGCAGATCTCGGCTCTGTCGTACACCCAGAAGCCCTGGCTGCGCCTCCGCGAGGCGGAGATCCGCAAGGTGCTCGGACAGGCCAAGACCAAGCCCCGCGCGCTGCAGCACCGGGTGAAGCATCCCGCGGGCATCCTGCGGAAGATGCGCTCGAAGGGCCTCGCGCTCGAGCAGATCCACGACATCGTGGCGTTCCGCATCGTGGTGCCCACCGAGCAGTCCTGCTACGACGTGCTCCACGCGGTTCACGAGCGCTTCGAGCCGCTCCTCCTCCGGTTCAAGGACTACATCGCCCACCCCAAGAAGAACGGTTACCGCAGCCTTCACACGTGTGTGAAGGCCCCCGACGGCGTCATCTTCGAGATCCAGATCAGGACGCCCGAGATGCACGATCAGGCCGAAGGAGGCACGGCGGCCCACTGGCGTTACAAGGCTTCGCCCGGCCGTCCCGTCCCGGAACCCGCGAAGCGCCGGGCTTTCGACACGCATCGGCCGGTGCCGGCGGAGCCGAAGCTCGTGACCCAGGGAGTGCGTCCCGACAACCTCCTGCCATGAGGCGCGCCCGCCTCGCGGCCCTCGTCTCCCTGCTCTCCTACTCCGTCCTCTCCGGCGACGCTGTCGGACGGTCCGCTTCGGCGGGGGCCCGGGGAAACCGCGAGGCGACGATCCTCTTCGTCACCGACGCGCACGAGATCGCCCCCGTGGTGGACGACCTCGGAGACCGCGGCGGCGCGGCGCGGCTCAAGACCGTGGTGGACGCGTTGAAGCGGAAGGGCCCCGGAGCGCTGCTCGTGTTCGGCGGTGATCTCGCAGGCGGAACGCTTTTCGGCGGTGTCTTCAAGGGCGAGCCCATGGTCGACGCGCTGGGCCGGGCCGGCGTCGGGCTCGCCAGCTTCGGACAGCACGACTTCGACTTCGGATCGGCCCATGCGCGGTCTCTCGTCGCGCGCTCGAGCTTTCCGTGGATCACGTCGAACCTGGTGAGCTCCGACGGACGCCCTTTCGCGGGTCTGCCCACGCGCCTGCTGCGCACCGTGGGCGGCTTGCGCGTCGGGTTCCTCGGGTTGACCAGCGGGATGGAGACGACGACTCCGGAGACCCTGGCCCTGCGGGTGGTGCAGCGCGACCTGGTGGAGACGGCGCGCTCCGAGGCCGCGGCCCTGAAACGGGAGGGCGCGGAGGC
>JAEUQS010000440.1 GCA_016789625.1 Acidobacteriota bacterium
CGGCTCGTGAATCGCGTCAAGGGGCTCCAAGCCGGCCGGATTGCCTCGCTCGAGAGCGACCTCTCCGCCGTCATCGCAAGCCATCTGACCCGCGATGAGGAGGACTGCCCATCGAAGGACGGCCTCGCGCTCGACCTGACGAAGATCGGCCGCAAGTATCTCGCCGAGCAACAGCTCGCGCAGCTGCGCAAAGCTGTGGAGCAGGGCGTCCGCACGCTCCCAGGCGAAACCAAGTGACCGGTCGGGCGATCGCCCTCGTCTACTTCGTCGGTTGCCCGAACGTCGAGCGGACGCGGTCGAATCTCCGTGCCGCGCTCGGAGCGCTCGGTCTTCCGGCGACGTGGCGCGAATTCACCTCTGACGCGCCAGACCTACCCGCGAGCGCGCGGGGCTACGGCTCGCCGACGATCCTCGTCGACGGTCGAGACATCCTGGGTGCGGGGCCCTCGGACAGCCCCGATTCGTGCCGTCTCTATCCCCCTGGTCTCGGCGACCACGGTGCGCCCTCCGTGCGCGCCATCGTCGCGGCCCTCCACGGCGACGGAGCGTCGAGCGACGATTCGCCGGTGACAGACAGCCCGTGCTGTGAGGCTCCATGAGGAAGCGCGTTCGCCTGGTACTCCGCCGCATCGCTCTCGCCTCCTCGGCGCTCCTCGTGATCGGTGCAGCGATGATCGGGTGGCTGAAGCTCGCCCCGCGGCCGACCCCGGCCGGGCAGGCGCCTCTCGCGACCCTCGATGAGAAGAACTTCGGTCAGCTCCGTGACGCCTTCAACGCCTCGGCGGACCGAACGCGCGTCCTGGCGATCCTCTCCCCCACGTGAGGGGTCTGCGTGCGGGGGTCCTCCGCACTCCAGGCCGTTTTCGACGAGCGCCCCGCCGCGAAGCTCGAGGTACTCGTGGTCTGGTTGCCGGTCATCCCGACCGACATCGCGCCACCAACGAAGGGCGTCCTCGCGCGGCTCCACGACTCCCGTGCGACGCAGTTCTGGGATGTCGGGCGCCTGACCTCGAAGACGATCCGCAGCGCGGTCGAGAAGAACCCGCAGTGGGTGAAGCCGGAGGACCAAGACCTGTGCTGGGGTCAAGGCGTCGTGTGGGACTTCGTCGCCGTCTTCCCCGAAGGCGCGCGATGGGACGAACTGCCGCCGCCGCCCGACTTCTACGGGTACCCTGTCGTCGAGTCGATCGAAGGTCTGCAGAAGAGGCTGGACGCGATCACGCCCTGACGCGGTGGATCAGCGCTCGCGAGTGCGGCGTGGCCTCAGAGAACCCCGCCGGCCGGGCTCGCGATCGAGGGTCCGAGGTGCCTTTAAGGACTTCCTAATGATGCGGCCCTATCTTGTGACCAGCGGCCGTCTCGCTGGCCGCACGGGAGGTTCCTATGGCATCAGCAACCGTATCTGTGGCTCGACTCGTGCTCGGGTTGGGCCTCATCGCCTCGCTCGTTTCGATTCCCGGCCCGGCGCGGGCTCACGAAACCAAGTGTCCTTTCTGCCGAAAGCCCGTTCTTCAGGACACGGCCGACCTCGACAACGAGGTGGCGCTGAAGTTCGGCAAGAAACGGATCGAGTATCGCTGCGTCCTCTGCGCGATCGCCGAGGCCAAGACGGCCTACACCGGAGACCTCACGATCGTGGCTCCCACCGAGACGAAGGGCCAAAGCGTCACGATCACACGAAAGGACGGGAAGTGGTCGATGACCCCCGAAACCGCGGTTTTCGTGGGGCACAAGGTGAACCACAAGATCTGCGACCTGGGCTACCGTGCCGTGACGAATGCCGCCGCCTTCGACGCCTGGGTTGCCAAGCACAAACGTGATCTCGAGGGCGCCAAGCCGCTTTCTCTCGACGAGATGGTGAAGCTGGCCTACGCGGCCGAGTCCGGCGGCTAGCGGAGGGCGATGCTGTGACACTGCCCGTGATTCTGCTGGCTCTGGGCATGGCCGGTGCCTCGGCTCCGCTTCCACCCGTCCCGTCCGATCTCCCGGCATGGATGTCGGAGACCACACAGAACAAGGTCTTTTACCGCCGTGGTGCATACAACTTCGATGTCTACAACCTTCCTTCCCTGGCGCGCGATCTGAATGCCGTCGCGGTCGGGCATGCGATGGCCTACGAGGATCTCGTCACGGGGCGGGCCGCGACGCTCGAGTCCGCGACCTTCCAGCGGATCGACTGGGTCTTGAAGCACCCACCGCGCTTCATGCCCGACGAGGCCACGATCAGCTCCACATTCGGAAGACGCTACGGCTTCCTCGAGCAGGTCTTCGACTGGGCTCATCTGCTCCACGCCCAGACGGTGGATGTCCTCGCGAGCACACGCCTCACGCCAGCGGAGAAGGAGCGCGAGATCGAAGCGCTGTACCGCTTCTACCGTGAGGGGACCCCGTACGTCATCACACCTCTCCCGATGAACATGGAGTTCCTCGACTCGCAGCCCTACAGCATGGCGTTCCGGCGGACGTACCCGAAGGTGAACGGCCTGTTCTGGGGCTACCACTGGCTCCAAGGCGCCATGTACGACATCCTCTACGGACAGTCTCTCGACCAGCAGCGGCTGGGCTACGAAGTTCTCGGTGAGCGCTATCACCAAGTCGAGCTCTACCGGACCGACCGGGCCTTCATGCCGATGAACGCCGAGGTCAGCCCGCGATTCGCGATCCGTTTCCCGGAGCTGGCCAACACGTTCGACAACCTGCACATGCTGCATGACCTCGTGAACGACATCCTCGCGACACGCGGTCTGACGGAGGCCCAACGCGACGGTCAGATACGCCGGGCGATCTGGATGCTGCTGGACTCGACCCACCGTGGCGAGGCGGCGGGACGGAAGGTCGCTGCGGGGCTCCACGACCACCGCCACCCGGAAGGCATGCCAGGCATGGGCATGATGAAGGGCGCGACCGAAGACCTGATGTTCATGCCGGACATGGGCTGGATGTCGATGGCGGACTGCGGGCACTGCTCGATGCCGCTCCCGGACGGCGAGGACGCATGGCGCGCGCCCACGGTGACTGCCGAGGGCTGGTCGATGCGAGTGAGGTGTCCGCTGTGCGCACGGGACATGGCCGCACAGATGAAGGGGCGGGCGATCCTCAGGATCCCGACGGACGATCCGCTCCGGCCGCTGCTCCTCGTCTCGAACGACCGGGGCGAGCTCGGCCCGGACGCACCGCAGGCCCTCTTCCTCGAGCAAGAGGGGGGACACGCCAAGTGTGACGAGTGGTCGGCCGCCGTGACGTCGAGGGAGGCCTTCGAAAAGTACCTCGCCGAGCATCCTCGCTACGCGGCCGGCAAGCCGCTCACGCTCGAGGAGTGGAGCGAGCGCCAGGGGAAGAAGCCCGACACCTATGTGAAGCCGAAGGGTCCCGTCGAGGATCCGTACGCCGCTGATGCCCACGTTCCGGAGCACTGAGCCATGAAGCGCCTCGAACTGCGAGTGCCGCTCGCGAGCCTGGTGGCCCTCTTCCTCTGCCAGCCGGTCTCGGCGGTCGACCACAACAACCTTGACGCCGGGCGTCCGCTCTCGTTCGATGACGCGGAGTCCATCGCGTTCCGCGAGCAGGCGCTGGAAGGCGGGCTGTTCCTGCGGCGTCCGGATGGGCTCGCCACGAGCTTCGGCCTCGACCTCTCGTACCTCTATGGCATCGCCAGGAATACCCATCTGAGCGCGGAGCTTTCGGCCTATCGAGGGAGCCGCTCCGAGCCGGGGGAGAAGCGCTCGGGTCTCGAGAAGCTCGACCTCGGGATCTTTCATTCCTTCAATCGTGAGCACGGCGAGACGCCCGCGTTTGCGGCCCGTTTCGACATTGCGCTTCCGGTCAATCCCGAAGCGGCCGGAATCGCGGCGCGCATTCGCGGCATCATGTCGAAGACCGTCGGGGCGCATGACCGGCTGCACGTCAACGCAGATCTGGAAGTGGATCCCAACCGGCGCGAGGGCCGGAGAGGAGTCCGGCCGGCGCTGACGCTCGGCTGGTCCCGGCCCCTCGGCTACCCTCGGACGTTTCATACGACGGGCCTCGCCGAGCTGCGCGTGGCGTCTGGCGGGGGGAAGGGGCAGAGCCCGATCCTCTCCGCTGGTGCCGGCCTTCGGAGGCAGATCTCCGTCCGGAGCGTCCTCGACGTGGGCGTCTCCTCGGACCTGGCGGGCGGCTCGGGCAAGCGGGACCTCCTCCGCGTCACGGCGGGCCTCTCGACGGGCTTTTGATGTGAGGAAGCTCGTCGTCTACGCCGCCGGCCTTCTGACGACACCCATCCTCGGCGTTCTGAGCGCGTGGGTGTACTTCGGTCAGGGCCGGTTCGACATCGCGGCGACTGCCCCCGTGAGTGAAGGGGAGGAGCGTGCGGCAGTCTTCGTCCGCGAGCGATCGCTTGCGCGACGGGCTCCGAAGGAGAGCAATCCGGGGCCGGTGAACGAGGAAACGCTCGCGGAGGGACTCGTCCACTATCGCGCGAACTGCCTGGCCTGCCACGGCGCGCCCGGTCTTCCGCAGCCCGCGATCGGCCAGGGTCTGAACCCTCCGGCGCCGAACCTCGCGCTTGCCGATACGCAGGGCCGGCCGGATGGAGAGCTGTTCTGGATCACGAACCACGGATTCCGGATGACGGGCCTGCCCGGCTTCGCGTCGACGCACGAGCCGGAGGACGTGTGGAAGATGGTGTCGTTCGTCCGGCACCTTCCGAAGCTCGAGGACAGCGAGCGCGAGCGGCTGCGGGCCGGCCTTCCCCGTGACGATGAAGCGCCGCCAGCGGACGCTCCCGCAGGCGCCGGAGGTGTGAAGTGACGGAGCAGCCTCCTGACGACGCGCGGTACGTTCCCGCCCTCGGCTTCCATTGGCTCACTCCGTACTACGACGCCGTGGTGGGCGCGACCACGCGAGAGCGGACCTTCAAGCGAGCGCTCATCGAGCAGGCGGGCCTGGAGCCCGGCCACCGTGTTCTCGATCTCGCGTGCGGAACCGGAACGCTCACCATCTGGGCCAAAGTGAGTCAGCCCTCGGCGGATGTCGTGGGTGTAGACGGCGACCCGGCAATTCTGTCGCTCGCGGCTCGAAAAGCCCGAAGCGAGAGCGTCGCCGTGAGATTCGACAGGGCTTTGTCCCACAGCCTCCCCTATCCGGATGCGCACTTCGATCGCGTCGTCTCGAGCCTGTTCTTTCACCATTTGAATCGAGAGGGCAAGCAAAGCACGGCTCGAGAGCTCCTTCGTGTGCTCAAGCCGGGCGCCGAGCTCCATGTCGCCGACTGGGGGCGCGCGGCCAATCCCTTGATGAGGGGCCTGTTTCTACTCATACAGATCCTGGACGGCTTCGGAAACACGGCAGACAATGTGCAGGGCAAGCTCGTCCCGTTGTTCGAGGAGGCCGGGTTCTCGCAGGTTTCGCAGCGAGGAGCCTTCAGCACCGTCTATGGAACACTCTGTCTTTACAGTGCAATCAAGCCCGGCGAGCGCTCGACATGAAGCGCGAGGAGGTCTCGGATGATTCGATTCATTGCTCGGGCTCTGATGGTCGTGGCCGTCGCTGCCGGCTCGTCGAATGCTACGGGAGCCGGGCAGCCCGCTGAGGTCGAGATCGCCCTGGTGCTCGATCGGGAGTCCGAGGCTTTCCGGAAGGGTGACCTGCCCGGTGTAGCTGCATGCTGGGAGACGGAGGAGACCTCGAGCGTCATCGAGTCGGGTGAAGCGAACTGGGGCTGGACGGACTACCGTGACCACCACCTGAAGCACGAGCTCACCGAGATGAAGATCACGAAGCACGAGCGCACGAACCTGCGGGTCGTCGCAGGGTCCGATATGGCGCTCGCCACATTCGAGCTGCGGCTCCAGGGGACGTACGAAAAGCGCGCGTTCGACATGAAGGGAATGCAGAGCGTCGTGCTCCGCCGGCGAGGCGGGGTTTGGCGCATCGTCCACGTTCACATGAGCGCTCCGCGAAAGAAACCCGAAGGGCCGAGATGAAGGAGCATGAAACGTCGAGCGTGCCGGCCGCGGCGACGCCCGATGGTGACGGGAAGGATCCTGTTTGCGGAATGACGGTCACGACGGCGACGCCGCACCAGACCGAGCACGGTGGCGCGACGATCCGGTTCTGTAGTGCGGGGTGCCGCACGAAAGTCCTCGCCGATCCGGCGCGCTATCTGTCCGAGCCAGCGAAGAAGACGCCTGGCTCGCCGCAACCCGTCGTCGCGGCGGCCCCATCCGGTGCGTGGACCTGCCCCATGCACCCGGAGATCGTCCGCGCTGGGCCGGGCACTTGTCCGATCTGCGGTATGGCGCTCGAGCCGCGGGAGATCTCGATCCTGGAGGCTCCCAACCCGGAGCTCGTCGACATGTCGAAGCGGTTCTGGGTCAGCCTCGGCTTCACGATCCCGACGTTCGTCATCGCGATGGCCGACGTGCTCCCCGGGCGACCGCTCGATCGGCTGTTGCCGGCCGCCGCCACGACGTGGATCCAGCTGGTTCTCGCTTCGCCGGTCGTTCTGTGGGGCGGGTGGCCGTTCTTCGAGCGGGGATGGGCCTCCGTCGTCACGCGCCGTCTCAACATGTTCACGCTGATCGCGATGGGAACCGGAGCGGCGTACATCTACAGTCTGTTCGCCACGCTCTTCCCGGCCGCCCTTCCGCACGCGTTCCGGCAGCATGGCGGCGCCGTGCCGGTCTACTTCGAGGCGGCCGCCGTCATCACGACCTTGGTCTTGCTCGGTCAGGTTCTCGAGCTTCGGGCGCGGAGCCAGACGGGCCGCGCGATCCGGGCGCTCCTCGACCTGGCGCCCAAGACGGCTCGGGTCGTGGGGGCCGACGGCCGCGAGGAAGATCGGCCGCTCGAGAGCGTCGTTCCCGGTAGCCAGGTACGGGTGCGGCCTGGAGAGAAAGTGCCCGTGGACGGCGTCGTGCTCGAGGGCCGAAGCGTGGTGGACGAGTCGATGGTCACCGGCGAATCGATCCCCGTAGAGAAGGCGACCGGCAGCCGCGTCATCGGTGGCACCGTGAACGGAACCGGCGGGTTCCTGATGCGCACGGAGCGCGTGGGCGCAGATTCGCTCCTCGGACAGATCGTGAGGATGGTGGGTGAGGCGCAGCGGAGCCGGGCTCCGATCCAGCGGCTCGCCGACACGGTGTCGGGCTGGTTCGTCCCGGCGGTGATCGCCATCTCCCTCGCGACCTTTGCCATCTGGGCCATATGGGGTCCGGAGCCGCGCCTGGCATACGCGCTCGTGAACGCTGTGGCGGTGCTCATCATCGCGTGTCCGTGTGCGCTCGGCCTCGCGACGCCGATGTCGATCATGGTCGGCACGGGTCGAGGCGCGCTCGCCGGCGTCCTTTTCAAGAACGCCGAAGCGCTCGAGACACTCGAGAACGTCGACACGCTCGTGGTCGACAAGACGGGGACGCTCACCGAGGGGAAGCCGGCCCTGCTGCATGTGGTCCCGGTCGAGGGAGGCCTGCCCGAAGCCGAAGTGCTGCGCCTCGCGGCGGGGCTGGAGCGTGGCAGCGAGCACCCGCTCGCGGCCGCCGTCCTGGCCGGAGCACGCGCGAGGGGGATCGACGCGCCGGTCTCGCAGGGCTTCGAGTCCGTCAGCGGAAAGGGGGTCACGGGCACGGTCGACGGGCGCGCCGTGGCGCTGGGAAACGCAGCGCTCCTCGAGGATCTGAGGGTTTCGCCGGCAGTCCTTTCCGCGCGGGCTGAAGAGCTGCGACGTGACGGCGGAACGGTCATGTTCGTCGCGGTCGACGGTGCTCTCGCGGGGCTGCTCGGCGTTTCGGATCCCGTGAAGCCTTCGGCCCCGGCGGCCCTGCGGTCTCTGCGCGACGAGGGCGTGCGGGTCGTGATGCTCACCGGGGACAGCCAGACGACTGCCGAAGCCGTCGCGAAGAAGCTCGGCATCGACGAAGTCATCGCCGGCGTTCTTCCGGAAGCGAAGGCGAAGGCGATCGCGAAGCTCCAGCAGGAAGGCCGCATCGTGGCGATGGCGGGCGACGGCGTGAACGACGCACCGGCGCTCGCGCGGGCGAATGTCGGCATCGCGATGGGGACCGGGACCGACGTGGCGATCGAAAGCGCCGGGGTGACGCTCGTGAAGGGCGATCTCGCGGGCATCGCCCGAGCGCGGGCGCTGAGCCGCGCCACGATGCGCAACATCAGACAGAACCTGATTCTGGCCTTCGCATACAACGTCCTCGGTGTACCGATCGCGGCGGGCGTCCTGTACCCATGGCTCGGGCTGCTGCTCAGCCCGATGATCGCGAGCGCCGCGATGAGCCTCAGCTCCGTGTCGGTCATCGGGAACGCGCTCCGGCTCCGCCGGGCTTCGTTGTAGCGAGGGCAGACGTCCGCTCGGCCGTCAGCGTACAGGCGGGCGCAGGACCATCAGGACCAAAAGGGGAACGAGGACCATCTGAAGGACCGGGGTGAGCCCGACCGCGAGGACCGGAACCAACGGCATCGATGCCGCGTAGACCCACCGGTGATCGACGTAGACCGCCCAGAGCTCGAAGGAGATCGCGAGGAGGGCCCCGACGGCGGGTGTCAGCACCCAGGTGGCGGGGTGCCTGAAGCTGTCGCCCTCGAGAGACCATTTCCAGGATCGGAACGTCAGGGCCAGCATCAGGTACAGGATTCCCATGAGGAGGAGGTCCCCGCCCGCCGCCTTCAGTCCGCAATGGACGAGAATCGGAACGAATCCCTTCGCGATCGGAGAGACGTACAGTGACATCTGGGCGACCTCCCAGCCCGCGTGAGCGAGGTAGCTCACGGCGACGCCGAAAAGGAGCGACCGCCAACCCGAGGCCGGAACCCGGGTGGTCGTCACCTCTTGACGGCGATTCCCGTGACCTCGAAGCGCGCGCCGAAGAGGAGCGGGCCCGAGCCGATGAACGCGCGGGCCGGGTACTCCTTCGTGAAGTACGTGCGGTACACCTCGTTCCACGTGTCGAAGAGCGAAACGTCGGAGCAAAAGACCTGCACGGACACGAGATCGTCCATGGTGAGGCCCGCGTCGGCCAAGGTCTTCTTCAGCGAGTCGAGCGCGAGACGGGCTTCGTCGGCCGGAGCGGCGGGGGGCTTTCCCGAAACCAATCCGAGCTTGCCCGACACATAGACCGTGTTGCCGGCCCGCACTGCGTCGCTGAACGGCGGCTGGCCGGTGTCCTTCGCCGTGCGCGGGTTCACGTAGGCGCGGGGCGCGGGTTCGGGCTTTTGCGATGCGCGGACGGAGCTCGCAAGAACGAGGAGGGCGAGAGCCGTGGCGACTCGGGCGTGTGACATGAGGTCTCTCCTTCATGGAGCTCAGAGTTCACCGAAAGCTCCAATCGACGATCAGCGCCAGCACTGTATAACGAGCCGCTTTGCCGGCGATCGTCCAGAGCGAGAACGGAAGAACGTGCATGCGGGCCGCGCCCGCCGCCGCGACGATCGCGTCGCCGAGGAGCGGCACCCACGAAAGCAGCAGAGCCGGGGCGCCGTACCTGCGGACGAGCGCGGACGCCCGCTCCATGCGGCGGAGCGCTCGTTCGCCCTTCACCGCTCTGGAGACCGTCATCGCCAGAGCGTAGGTCGTGCACGCACCGAGATAGTTGCCGAGCGTGGCGACCGTCACCGGCAGAACCACCGTCTCGCGCCCGTGCACGATCGCCGCCAGCGCCGGCTCCGAGCCGAGCGGCAGAATCGTCGCGGCGAGAAAGCTCCAGAGGAACAGCGTGGCGAGATCCACCGTCATGCGTCAGACGCGCGTGCCGGCAGCGTCAATCCTCCACCGGGATCAGCCCGGTTTCGTCTTCGGCGCGAACGGCCAGCGGGACGTCGCGGTGGAACATGCGGTAGAGCGCGGGGAGCACCAGCAGGGTGAGAAGCGTCGACGAGATGATCCCGCCGATGACGACGGTCGCGAGGGGCCTCTGCACCTCCGCGCCGGTACCGGTCGCGAGCGCCATCGGAACGAAGCCGAGCGAGGCGACCAGCGCCGTCATGAGCACCGGGCGCAGGCGGCTGATCGCACCCTCACGGACCGCTTCGTCGAGCTGCCGGCCTTCGTGGCGAAGACTTTGGATGAAGGAGATCATGACCAAACCATTCAGCACGGCGACACCCGAGAGGGCGACGAACCCGACGGCGGCGGAGATCGACAGCGGGATCCCGCGCAGCCAGAGCGCCAGGATGCCGCCGGTGAGGGCGAGCGGGACGCCAGTGAACACGAGGAGTGAGTCCTTGAGGTTGCCGAAGGTCGCGAAGAGCAGGGCCAGGATGAGCAGCAGCGCCACGGGGACGACGACCTGGAGGCGGCGGGTGGCGGAGATCATCTGCTCGAACTGGCCGCCCCAAGTCGTCCAGTAGCCGGCCGGAATCGGGACGTTCTCGCGGATCGCCGCCCCGGCCTCCGCCACGAAGGACCCGATGTCGCGGCCGCGCACGTTGGCGGTGACGATGATGTGACGCTTGCCGTTCTCGCGGCTGACCTGATTCGGCCCCGGCAAAACCTCGAGCTTCGTCACGGTACCGAGAGGGATGTAGCTCGGCCGTCCGTGCGCCGCGCCCGCCCCGGGCAGCGGAATCGGAATCTGTTTCAGCTTCTCGATGTCGGTCCGCACGTCCTCCGGGAGCCGGACGACGAGATCGAAACGGCGATCCCCGTCGAAGATCTGGCCGACTTCCTTGCCGCCGATCGCGACCTGCACGACCTCCTGCACATCGGTGACGTTCAGTCCGTACCGGGCCATGGCCGCACGGTCCATCTGGATGCTCAGAACCGGCAGACCCGTGACCTGCTCGAGCTTCACGTCCGATGCGCCGGGCACGTTTTCGAGGATCTTCTCGACGGCCTTGCCCGTCGATTCGAGCACCTCCATGTCGTCGCCGAAGACCTTCACGGCCACGTCGCTGCGCACGCCGGCGATCAGCTCGTTGAAACGCATCTGGATCGGCTGGATGAACTCGTAGTTGTTGCCGGGGAGCTTGCGGAGCTCTCTCTCGATCTCCGCGACCACCTCGGCCTTGGGTCTTTTCGACGGCCATTCCGCGGGCGGCTTCATCATGACGTAGACGTCCGCGACGCTGGGGGGCATCGGGTCTGTCGCGATCTCCGCCGTACCGATCTTCGCGAAGACCTCCTTCACCTCGGGGAACTTCATGAGCCGCTCCTCGAGGGTGTGCTGCAGCTCGACTGCCTGGGTGAGGCTCGTTCCGGGGATCCGGAGCGCGTGAACGAGGACGTCCCCCTCGTCGAGGCTCGGAAGGAACTCCGAGCCCATCCGGGTGGCGAGGAGAAGGCTCGCTGCAACGAGCGCGGCGCCCAGGGCGGCGACGCGCTTGCGGCGCTTCAGCGCCCAGTCGAGCGACGGCTCGTAGCGCAGGCGCACCCAGCGAACGATCGGGTTCTCCTTCTCGGAGATCCTGCCGCGGAGGAGCATCGCGACCATCGCCGGGACGAACGTGACGGACAGGATCATCGCCCCCAGCAAGGCCGCGATCACTGTGAACGCCATCGGCCGGAACATCTTCCCCTCGACCCCGGTGAGCGTGAGGATCGGCAGATAGACGATCATGATGATCAGCTCCCCGAACATCGTCGCCCGCCGGACCTCCTTCGAGGCCGAGAAGACGGTGTCGAAACGTTCCGCGCGCGTCAGGAGCCGGCCGAGCTGATGCTGCCGCTCCGCGAGGCGTCGAACACAGTTCTCGACGATGATGACGGCGCCGTCGACGATCAGCCCGAAATCCAGCGCGCCGAGGCTGAGCAGGTTCCCGCTGACCTTGTTCGACACCATCCCGGTGACGGTGAAGAGCATGGCAAGCGGGATGACCATCGCGGTGATGAGCGCCGCGCGGATGTTCCCGAGGAACAGCAGCAGGATGACGATGACGAGGATCGCACCTTCGACGAGGTTCCTCCTGACCGTGTCGATCGCCGCGTCGACGAGGACGGTGCGGTCGTACACGGTCTTCGCCTCGAGGCCGGGCGGCAGCGTGCGGTTCACTTCCTCCATGCGGGCCGCCACGCGCTGGGAGACGGTCCGGCTGTTCTCGCCCGTCAGCATGAAGACCGTGCCCAGGACGACTTCCTTTCCGTTCTTCGTGGCCGCGCCGGTGCGGAGCTCTTTGCCGAGGCTCACCGCGGCGACGTCGCGAATGTAGATGGGCGTGCCGCCGCTCGAGCCGAGGAGGATCTGCTCGATCTCCTCCAGCGTCTTCACCTGACCCGGCGCTCTCACGAGGTACTGCTCGCCGCCGTGCTCGATGTACCCGGCCCCGACGTTCGAGTTGTTCTTGCCGAGCGCCACGACGACGTCGTGGAGCGTGAACCCGTAGGACATCAGCGTGTCGGGCTTCGGCGTGACGTGGAACTGCTTGACGTAACCGCCGATGGAGTTCACGTCGGCGACGCCGGGAATGTTGCGAAGCTGCGGCCTCACGATCCAGTCCTGAACGGTCCGGAGGTCCGTCGTGGTGTACGGCGTGCCGTCCGCCTGCACGGCGTTCGGCTTCGGCTCGACCGTCCAGAGGAAGATCTCCCCGAGGCCGGTCGCGATCGGTCCCATCGCCGGCGCCATGCCCGGGGGGAGCTTGTCCTTCACCTCCTGGATCCGCTCGTTGATGAGGTTCCGGGCGAAGTAGATGTCGGTGCCGTCGTGAAAGACGACCGTCACCTGCGAGAGCCCGTAGCGTGAGATCGAGCGGGTGTTCTCGAGCGACGGCAGGCCCGCCATCGCGGTCTCGATCGGGAACGTGATGCGCTGCTCGACCTCGTACGGCGTGAAGCCGCTGGCCTCCGTGTTGATCTGCACCTGGACGTTCGTGATGTCGGGAACGGCGTCGATCGGGAGCTTCTGGTAGTCGTAGATTCCCAGTGCGGCGAAGGCGAGCGTCAGCCCGAGGACCACCCATCGCTGGCGGATCGAGAACCTGAGGATGCGTTCCAGCATGTCGTGATCCTTCCTAGTGGTCGTGGCTCGCGCCCGATTTCAGGACGTCGGCCTTCACGACGAAGCTGTTCTTCGTGGCGTACTCGGCACCGGGTGTGAGGCCGGAGAGCACCTCAACCCACTCGCCTTCGCGGCGGCCGAGCTCGAGCGGACGCGCCTCGAAGACGTCGCCGATCCGGATGAAGACGACGTCCCAGTCGCGGAACGTCTGGAGAGCGTCGGCCTTCACTGCCAGGGGAACCACGCTTTCGTTCTGCGTGAGGTGCACGTTGACGAAGAGCCCCGGCCTCCACACCCCCGTAGGATTCGGGATGACGACGCGGGCCTTCGAAGAGCGGGTTCCAACGTCGACGAGGGGCTCGACGTACGTGACCGTGCCCGCCACCTTCAGGTCCTGATCGTCCCAGTGGACGACGACGGGCTGCCCCCTGCGCACGGCGGCGAGGTGAACGGGCGGAATGGTGACCTCGACCCAGACGGTCGAGAGATCGGCGACGGTGAAGATCACCTCGGTCGCCTCCACGGCCTCTCCGACGGTGACGTTCTTGGCGATGACCACTCCGCTCAACGGGGCGCGCAGCGCGAAGCGCGCGAGGTCGCACTGCCCGGCCGAGAGCGCGCGGATCTCGTCTGTGGAAACCCCGAGGGCTGCCAGCCGTTGAGCGGTCGCCTGGTAGGTGAGCTGCGCCTCATCCAGGGCGTGCTTCCTGATGAGGTAGTCCTCCTCGGGCGAGATCTTCTTCTTCCACAGCGCTTCCTCGCGCTGCGCCGAGACGCGCGCCAGCTCCAGGCGGTGGCCCGACTCGATGTACGCCTGTTTGGCCGTGGCGAGGTCGCCGCTGCTGATGACGGCGATGACCTCACCGCGGTTCACGGGGTCGCCCAGGTTCTTGCGCACTTCACTGACCACCCCGGCCAGCCGGGGCACGACATGCGCGGTCGCGTCGGCGTTCAGCGCGATCTGTGCGGGCAGCTCGATGACGTTCTTCATACGGGCCGGGCCGGCCTTCTCGATGAGGACCCCGGCGCTCTTCAGCTCCTCGGGCCGGATCTCGGTTCTGCCTTCGTAGGAGGCGTACGTCCACTCGTACGGCTTCCCGTCGCGCGTCGCCTTCACGGTGACGTCGAACGAATGCGGCTCGACGATCTCCTTGTCTCCGAGCAGGTAGTCGCCACGCGGCGCGAAAGCGATCGTGTCGGTCCGTTCCAGCCTCTTCAGCGTGATCGTCGCGCCGTACGCCGATGGAGGAATCGCCTTCCCGCCTTCGAACGCGTAGAGGCGGTACTCGGGGGGAACGCCCTCCTCGAAGATCTTCACCTCGAGCGCGAAATCGTTCTTCTTCAGGAGCTTTCCGCCGTGAGGGCCCTTGCCGTCGTCCTTCGCCGCTTCCGTCCCGGCGCGATTGCAGGCGCCGGTCCCGAGTAGAAGGCTCGCCACCGCGAGGACTGTCACGATCTGCATACGGACCTTCATTTCTGCTGCTCTCCCATCGTGAGGTCGTTCATACCTTCGCCTCTGAGGCGCGAGAGGTCCGCGAACGCGCGGTGCATCTCGGCCTGAGCGCGCACGAGCTGAGCGCTCACGGCGGCCAGGGTGCGCCGGGCGTCGAGCACCTCCATGTAGCCGAACCTGCCGAGCCGGTAGCCTTCGCTGACGGCCGCATAGACGCTCTCCGCGCCCGGCAGGACCTCCTTGCCGAGGCTTCGCACCTCACTTTGGACACGCGCGAGGGAAGCGTGCGTCTCGTCGACCTGCTGACGAAGACGCACGAGGGCCGCGCGCCGCTCCTCGCGGGCCCGGGCGATCCGCTCGCGCGCCTCGATCCGGGCGCCCCGGTTGCCGTCGAGGAGCGGAAGCGGGAAGGAGATGGTGGCGAGGAAGGCATCACTGCCCAGCTCGAACCGGCGGTACCCGCCGCCGACGGTCACGTCCGGCACCGACCGCGCTTGCTCGACGCGCAGCAGGGCCTCCCGTTCGGCGATCTCGGAGGTCCAGCGCGCCACCTCGGGGTTTCGCTCGAGGTCTGCCGCGAGGGACTCGAGCGACGGAAGAGGCGGGATCGCGTTCAGGTCCCCGGCCACGCGGTCGAAGCCCGGCGACGTGCTTCCCCAGGTCGCGGCGAGGCGCGAGCGCGCTCCGAAGAGGTCCGCCGCGGCGCGCTCGCGATCGATGCGCTCGGTGGCGAGGGCGACCTGGGCCCGGGTCTCCTCGATCGGCGAAGCCTTGCCGGCCTCGACGCGCGAATGGACCGTGCTGCGGACCTCTTCCGCGAGCCGGATCGTCGCGTCGGCGAGCTCCAGGCGTCGCTGCGCCGAGAGCACGTCGACGAACCCCCGCGCCGCCCGCGCGATGACGTCGAGCCGCCGCGATTCGAGGTCCCAGCGGGCGAGGTCGCGCGCCGCGCTGGCCGCGGCCTTCCGGGCCGGCCGATCGCCGCCCAGCTCGAGGCGCTGCGACAGCTGAAGCGTCGACTGCACGCCGCCCGTCCTCGCGACGTCGCCTTCGAAGTTCTCGATCGTCCCGGCGAGCTCGGGGTTCGGAAGCGCTCCGGCCTGGACGAGCCGGGCCTGCCGCGCGAGTGTTTCGCTCTCTGCAGCGGCGATCTCCGGGCTCCGGCTCGTGGCCAGAACGAGGACTTGCTCGAACGTCAGCTCGCCGGTGGGCTCGGCCCGTTCGGGAGGCGTGGCTCTACCGAAGCCCGGCGACAGCGCCAGGAGAGCTACAAGTGTCCATTGGAAGAGAGTTCGCATACATCACCCCTGCTCGTCGAAGGTGGGCGGGCGCCACGCGGCGCCGCCCTCGAAGGGACTTCGGGCGGGCTGGGATCAGATGCGAAAGACCGAAAGAGATTCGGGAGCCGGGGGACCGGCACTCGATGCCCGGGCGGGGGCCTCGAAAGCGGCGGTCCTCCGAAGGAAAGTTGGACCGATTGGTCCTGCTGGCGCCGGGGCGAGAGGAGTGGTGAGAGCCGGCGCAGCAAGCCGGATGGGTGTGGACGATGCTTGGAGAGTGGCCGGGTGATCGTGGTCCGGCGTGCCGGATTCGTGATCGTGGCCGTGGAATGCCGACTCCAGCTCGACAGCAGCCGCCGGGGACGTGCTCGCGTGATCGTGATCGAGGAGCAGATGCGCGGCGACAGCGAGCGAGCGACCGGCCGGGAGCAAGAGCCCGATCAGTGCCACGAACACGAACAGTCGCTTGAAAGCTCCCACCGGCTCATCATGGCATGGGTGTCGTGCATGCGGAAATCGATCGGGCGGCGGTTTATCGCGGAGGCCCCGTCACCGTTCGTCGCCGATCTCAACCGCTCGACGCTGTTCGAGGCCGGAGGCGGTTTTCTGATTGTCCCGGCGCCTCGCGGCGTTTAGGGTTCTCCCGTGGCCGCCCCTTCGGCCCCCGCCCCGCCGCCCGCCCTCGACTCCCGCGAAAAGCGGGTGATCAATCCCCGTCCGCACGCGCATTACCGCAAGACCTACTCGCTCACCGAGGTGCGCATCGGCGGCGCCGTGCTGCTCGTGCTCGTGGCGATCGCCTCGTGGGTGGCCTGGCGCGGCGCCCACCCCGATCCGCTGCTGTACGGCGACCCCAACGCCGTGCTCAAGATCGCGCCGGGCGGGCCGGTCGACGTGAGGGAGGGCGGACAGGCCCGCGTGCCCGGTCCCGGGGGTGCGGCGGCAAGCAACCCGATCAAGCCGATCAAGGCCGTGGACCGGGGCCCGCTGCCGGCGAGCCTCGCGACGACCGGATTCACGGAAGGGCAGGCCTCGCGCTTCGAGGCCGGAAACCTGTACGAGAAGATCAACGGCCGGGCGGACTTCTTTCTCTCCCGCGGGTTCAAGTCCATGACGTTCGTGCCGCTCACCGGCGCGGGCGGCGAAACGGTGGATCTCGAGCTGTACGACCTGGGCTCCCCGGAGAACGCGCTGAGCGCCTTCTCGGCCGAGAAACCCCCGGAGGAGAAGGCCACCTCGGCCGCGGGTTCGTCCTGGTATCGCGCCCGCAACGCGCTCTTCGTCGCGCGAGGGCCCTTTTACGGGCGGGCGATCGGGTCCGACGAGTCGGCCCCGGTGCTCGCGCAGCTCGAGGCGGTTCGCGCGGCGCTGGAGGCGGGCGTGGCCTCGGGAGACCGGCCCTGGGCGCATGCCCTCTTCGCCGACGCGCTGGGCATTCCGCCCGATCGCGTCACCTATCAGGCCGAGAATGCGTTCTCCTTCGCCTTCGGGAAGAACGTCTTCTCGGCGCTCCTGCCCGACGGCGAGACCGAGGTTTTCGTGATGCCTCTGACCTCGGCGAAGAGCGCCGAATCCACCGCGAAGCAGTTCGAGAAAGCCTTCCTCGACTACGGCGACGTGCTGGACCGGTCGGGCGCGAAGTGGGTGAAAGACAAGTACCTCTCGGGCTACTCCCGGGCCATCGCCGCGGGGACGATGGTGGCCGGCGTGAAGGGCGCGCCCAAGATCGAGGAGGCCGAGGCGCTTCTCGGGAAGCTCTCGAAGGCCGTTTCCGTTCTCCCGGCCAGCGTCGCCGAAAAAGCGGCCGCGCCCGGGACACGGGCGGCCCGGGGGCCGGAGAAAGCCAAAGGAGGCGGGTATGAATGACGACCGCAGGCGGTTTCTGAAGCAGGCCGCCACCGTCGCGGGGGTCAGCCTCGGCGCGGCTTACGCGTCGCTCGCCCCGAAAACCTGGCCGCTCTCGCTCCGCGACGAGGACGGCGAGCGCGGGAAGCCGCGACTGAAATCCCTGCGGCTGCCCGAGGGCGGCTACGCCGTCGCGGCCTCCAACGTCCTGCCGCTCCTCGGAGTGGCCCGCGGCCAGAACATCGACGCGATGGTGAAGGCCGCCGTGGACGCCATCGGCGGCATCTCGCGCTTCATCCGCACGGGCGACGTCGTCCTCGTGAAGCCCAACGTGGCGTTCGAGAGGGCCGCTCCGCTGGGAGCCACGAGCAGCCCCGAGGTCGTCATGGCGCTCGTGCGGCTCTGCCGGGCCGCGGGAGCCCGCGAGGTGCGCGTGGCCGACAACCCCATCGAGTCGGCCGAGAGCTGCTTCCAGAGGAGCGGCGTCCGCAAGGCGGCGATCGATTCCGGGGCGGAGCTGTACCTCCCGAGCCCCGGAGACTTCCACACGCTCGAGACCCCGGGCGCGACGCACATCGGCAAGTGGCCGTTCTTCTGGCGGCCGTTCATCGGCGTCAACAAGGTGATCGGTGTCGCTCCCGTGAAGGACCACAACCTCTGTCGTGCGTCGATGACGACGAAGAACTGGTACGGCCTCCTGGGCGGCCGGCGCAACCAGTTCCACCAGGACATCCACGGCATCATCTCCGACCTCGCGCTCATGCTGAAGCCCACGTTCGTGGTGCTCGACGGCACGCGCGTGCTCTTTCGGAGCGGCCCGACCGGAGGGAGCCTCGCCGACGTGAAGATGGGCAGCACGCTCGTCGCCTCCACCGATCCGCTCGCGGCCGACGCGTTCGGCTGGGACGAGCTCCTCGAGAGGAAGGGCGAGCCGCTCCCGGCCTATTTCGGAAAGATCCAGGAGCGGGGCATCGGCAATCCGGCCTGGCGCTCGGTGAACGTCAAGGAGATGCAGGTCGGATGAACCCGAACTTCTCCCTGCCGTCTTTTCCCGCGGGCTTGAAGCCGAATCTCGAGCCCAACAAAGACGGCACGCCCTGGTACGCGAGGAAGCTCCGCATCACCTCGATCCGGGTCGTCTCGCAGGTTTTCTTCTTCGGCCTCTTCGTGTTCCTTTTGTGGGTCACCTGGATGAGCCGCCTCGGCGGCTACCCGGCGTCGCTCTTCCTGGAGATGGACCCCCTCGTGTCGTTCGCGACGGCGCTGTCCACCCACACCGTCTACCGGCACCTCTGGATGGGGCTTTTCATCCTGATCCCCACACTCATCCTGGGGCGCGTGTTCTGCAACTGGATCTGTCCCTACGGCACGCTCCACCAGTTCATGGGCTGGCTCTTCAACATCCGCAACAACAAGAGCCGGCTGGACAGCAACCGCTACCGGGCCCTGTTCCAGACGAAGCACGTGATCCTCGTGATCTTCCTCGTGATGGCGGCGTTCGGCTCGCTCCAGATCGGCCTCCTGGACCCCATCTGCCTCCTCGTGCGCACGTTCGCCGTGGCGATCCTGCCGGCGGCCGACGCGGGAATCGTCGAGGTGTCGACGCGGCTCGGCCTCCAGAAATTCGGTCTCGACGCGCTCGTCTTCAAGCCAGCGGTGCACGACTCGCGGGTCTTCGGCGGGGCCTGGCTGGTGGGCGCTCTCATCATGGGACTCGTCGGCGCGAACCTCGTGATTCCGCGGTTCTTCTGCCGCGTGCTGTGCCCGCTCGGCGCGTTCCTGGGCTGGCTCTCGCGGTTCTCGCTCTGGCGCATCGACCGCGATCTCACGAAATGCACCGACTGCAACCTCTGCCTCAAAGGCTGCGAGGGAGCCGCGGATCCGCAGGCCGCGCTCCGCAAGAGCGAGTGCTTCGTCTGCTTCAACTGCATCGACGACTGCCCCGAGGACGCGCTCGCCTTCAAGCTCACGCCGCCCACGCCGGCTCAGTTCCTGGTGGGCAAGATCAAGGACGGCACGGCGACGCTGTTCGGCAGGAAGGTCATCTCGAAGATTCCCGAGACCGTGATCACGAATCCCGATCTGCCCCGCAGGCGCTGGGTTTTCGCGGGCTTCGCGGGCCTTCTCGCCTTTCCGTTCGTGCGCTACTCCAAGGCGGTCAACAAGCGGGGCTTCGACAAGAAGGCCATCCGCCCGCCCGGCTCGGTGGCCGAGCCCGAGTTCCTCGAGCGCTGCATCAAGTGCGATCAGTGCATCAACGTGTGCCCCACGAACGTCCTCCAGCCGGCGACGTTCAAGCAGGCCGGCATCGAGGGCCTGTGGACGCCCGTCATGGATTTCGCGGTGGGCTTCTGTCAGCTCAACTGCACCGCGTGCAGCGAGGTGTGCCCCACGGGAGCGATCCAGAAGATCACCGTGGAGCAGAAGCTCGGGCTCGCGGCCTATGCCGAGAAGGGCCCCATCCGGCTCGGCACGGCATTCTTCAACCAGGGCCGCTGCCTCCCCTGGGCCATGGAGACGCCGTGCGTCGTCTGTGAAGAAGTGTGCCCGGTGACGCCGAAGGCGATCGGCACCTACGACGAGACGATCACGCGCTGGGATGGAGTGAGCGTGACGCTGAACCGGCCGTACATGCGCCCGGAGCTGTGCATCGGCTGCGGCATCTGCGAGCGCGAGTGCCCGGTGGTGGACGATGCGGCCGTGTACGTGACGGCCATCGGCGAGACGCGCTCGAACGACAGAACGCTGCTGCTCAAGGGACCGAAGAACGTATGAGAGAAGAAGGAGGATCGCGATGAGCGACGAAACCAAGAAGGACGGCGTGACCCGGCGGGAGATGTTCGGTATCGGGATCGGCACGGCCGCGGCGGCCGGCACCGCGATCCTCGGGGGCCTGGCGCTGCCGGCCCTCGCGCAGGAGGCCGCCCCCAAGGACGGCGCAAAAGATGCGCCCCTGCCGAAGGTGCCGCGGCGCAAGCTGGGCAAGACCGGCAAGGAGGTGCCGATCCTCCTCCTCGGCGGGGCGGCGGGCTTCGACCCGCGGTTCGACCCCAAGATCGCAGAGGCGGTGCGGTTCGGCGTGAACTACATCGACGCGGCCGACTGCTACTCCGGCGGGCGCTGCGAGCCCGCCGTGGGCGCGTACATGGGCAAGGCCAAGAACCGCGCCGATCTCTGGATCACGTCGAAGAGCGACAAGCACGACCCGGCCGGCTTCGAGAAGACGTTTCTCGAGAGCCTCGAGAAGATGAGCACCGACTACATCGACCTCTACTACCTCCACGCCCTCGAGGACGCGAGCGTTTTCACGCCCGAGCTTCTCAAGGTGGTCGAGAAGTACAAGAAGAGCGGCAAGATGCGGCACTTCGGCTTCTCGTGCCACGGCGGCAACGTGGTGGAGCTCCTGAACAAGGCCGCGGCCACGCCGTGGGTCGAGTCGGTCATGTTCCGCTACAACTTCCGGAGCTACGGCAACAAGGACCTGAACGAGGCGATGGACCGCGCGCACAAGGCGGGCGTGGGCCTCATCGCCATGAAGACCCAGGGATCCGAGGCCAGCTTCGCCGACGCGTGGAAGAAGTTCGAGCAGGCCGGCAAGTGGACGAAGCACCAGGCGGTGCTCAAGGCCGTGTGGGCCGACGAGCGCATCTCGGCGGCGGTCTCTCACATGGACAACTTCGACAAGCTGCGCCAGAACATCGCGGCCGCGCTCGACAAGTCGATGCTGTCGGCCAAGGAGCTGCAGGCCGTGAACCGGTATGCCGAGGCCACGCGGTCTCTCGCGTGCGACGGCTGCGACCACATCTGCGGCGCGGCCGTCGCAGGCAAACCCCGCATCGCCGACACGATCCGCTTCGTCTCGTATCACGACCACTACGGCGAGGAGACCAAGGCCCGTCAGCTCTTCGCGAAGCTGCCCGAAGCGGCCCGTCAGATCTCGTCGATGGATTTCAGCGGGGCGAACCGCGCGTGTCCGAATGGCGTGGACGTGGCCGGTCTCATGAAGCGGGCCGGGGAGATCCTCGCGTAAAGCTCCGTGCGGCCGGGTTTCTTCAGAAGCCCGGCCGCACCGTGACGCTCTCGCCGGTCGGCGGCGGTGAAAACGCGACGGGCCGCAGGGCCCTGTATGAAAGCAGCGAGAGCGACGGATCCTCGAGCGGCACGCGGAAGCGGAACGCGACCTCGAGCGGTCGCCCGTCGTCTGTGAGCGAGCGGATCTCGGCGACGTAGTCGGGCCGCTCGATCCTCTCGCCGATCCGGAAGATCCGTCCCGGGCGCACGAAGGCGCGATCGAACGGAGTGTTCAGAAATCCGGCGCGAGGCGTGATCGACAGCGTGTGGGCGTCGATCCGCCGCACCGCGTTGGTCGACGTGAGCGGGGCGAGGACGGCCATCCTTCCCGGGTTGGGAGCATCGGCCCAGCACGTCCGGATGATCTGTGCGTAGGCGGCGAGGAAATCGCTGCCCGTGACGAACACGAACGTCTGCCGCGGGACTTCAGGGCCCCGAGGAAGGTGCGTCGCTCCGGCCGTCATGAACGCCCCGGCCCACGGGACGGCCGCGATGCGCAGCGGCAGCAGGAGTGCAGAGGCCGGTCCATGCAGCACGAGGAGGAGGAGCGCGAGCGACCGTCCCCCGGTGCGTTCCCCCGCAGGAAAGGGCCAGACGCGACAGTCCTCGAGGAACGCGGCCAGGAGGCCGAACGCGCCGATGCCCGCGAAGACGAGCAGGCGGTCCTGCGGAATCGTGGCGCAGATGGGCACGAGAGAGAGCGTCATTCCGAGCGCCCAGAAGCGGGAGACCCGATCTCGCGCGAGGAGACCCCGGAGACGGAACGCGAAGCCGGCGACGAGGAGCGCCGACAGAACGGAGAAGCCGATCTGCGCAGGTCTCGAGAGGGCGAGCCAGAGGTCGATGGGGAGCTGGAGAAGCTGCGCGCCGAGGAACAGCGGGATCCGCTCGGCGAGCGCACGGAGAAAGGCCACGGGCTGGTTCCCGGGGTCGATGTAGAGCGAGATGCCGTGGGTGCCGTAGCCGAGCGCCGTGTACGCGAGGCGCCAGACCACGACGACGACCGCGTAGGGAGCCACGGGGATCAGGCGCCGCGCGAGCGGACCGTCTTCGCAGCAGAGCTGCCAGGCGACCACGTAGGCGGCCGCGCCCAGCATCGCCTCGGCGCAGCCCAGCCCGAGCACGAACAGCACGAGTGCGAAGACCAGGTGCCGCGTCGCGGCGGAGCGCCGCCAGGCGAGGTGCTGATGGAGCATGGCCGCGCCGCACACGACGGCGAGGGCGGCGTTGCGGTTGGAGAGCCAGCTCGCGGCCAGGTAGTGCGCGTCCTCGACGGCATAGAAGAGGGCCGCGAGGCCGGCCACGCGCGCGGAGAAGTGCACCGAGCGGTAGAGACCCGCGACGAGCGCCACGCCGAGCCCGAACCAGAGCAGACCGTGGAGGTGCTGAAGCGCGGTGCCGTCGGGCCACAGCGCGTAGTCGAGAACGTGGGTCAGCGCGGTGAGCGGCCGAGCGAAATGGGCGTGAACACCCTCCGGGTCGCTCCACCACGCGAGGCCGCGGTCGAGCGGGCTCTGTGAGGCGTCGAGCGGGAAGAACGCGAACAGGTCGCGCACGGGCTGCGCGTCCTTCCAGCCGTCCAGCCGCAGGAGGATGGCGCGATGGAAGTAGTCGTCCGCGAACAGGCCCTGCCAGAGGGAGGGCAAGGCGAGCACGAACGCCAGGACCCCCAGGGCGAGCGGGGACCTGGGGTGCTCGAGAAGACTCCCGAGACCGGGCCGGGCGCCGGGGCTCGACGACAGGGGGACCTCCGAAGGGTGTGTGCCGTCGAGGCTAGCAGAGATCCTCGAGGCGCAACGGAACCAATTGGGACGCCCGTGCGTTCCACTGACCGGTGACAAGGCACGAAGACGATGTTCCGCGAAGCGCCTCGGCGATGCCGGGGTTTGGTGCGCTGTTCGGACGGGCGCGGTTCTCGCTTCGCGCCGGCGGCTTCTCACTCGCCTCGATGACGCCCACCGTGCCCGAGCGGGAGGTCGTGCGCCACTCTCACGACGAGGCCCACTTCGTGCTCGTGACCCGCGGGACGTACATCACGACGGCGCGTGGAGCCGCCACGGTCTGCGATCCCCCGGTCCTCGTGTTCAACCCTCCGGGCACCACGCACCGAGACCGCTTTCTCTCGAAGGACGGGAGCTTCCTGACCATCGCGATCGCGGACGCGACCCTCCGCCAGGCTGCCGAGGCCCTGCCGCTGCCCGAGCCGGCGGTGCTTCTCGGACGGGAAGCCGTGTCGCTCGCGGAGCGGCTCGTGGGGCTCGGCGACGGCGCAGACGCGGATCCCGCGCTCGTGCCGACTGCGCTCATCGTCGAATCGCTCTGCTTCGAGCTCCTCGGTGAGGCGTCGCGAGGTTCCGCGTTCCCGCGAGGGTCTGCGCCCGGCTGGCTGAAGCGGGCGGTGGAGCGCCTCGAGGACGCGAACCGGGACGACGCCCTGTCCCTCACGGCTCTCGCCGCCGAGATCGGGGTCCACCCGGTCCACCTCACCCGCACGTTCCGCCGGCACTTCCGCATGACACCGGGCGAGTACCTCAGGCGGTGCCGCGTCGAGCGCGCGGCTGCGCTCCTGGCCGGGAGCCGCACGCCTCTTTCCGAGGTCGCGCTCGCGAGCGGCTTCTGCGATCAGAGTCACCTCTCCCGCGCGTTCCGGCGGGCGTACCGGATGACGCCGGGTGAGTACCGGGGATCCCGTTCGTCCCGATAGACGATGTTCGTTTCGTCCAAGACGTGATCGCCGCACGGGCCTACATTGCGGGAATGAGCCTTCGCCGCGCCTGCTGGGCCTTCGCCCTCGTCCTCCTCTCGCCGGCTCTCCTCTTCGCCGCGCCGCCTTCCGACGGGTGGGAGACGCCGTCTCCCGGCACCGATCCGCGCTTCGAGAAGAGCGCGGAGGCCACGACCGACGCCGTGAAGGCGGGAACCTTCAAGGCGATCACGAGCATCGTCGTCGCGCGCAAGGGCGTCCTCGTGTACGAGGCCTACTTCGACGCGGAGGGCGCCGAGGCGCTCCGCAACACGCGATCGACCACGAAGACCGTGGCGGGAATGCTCGTGGGCGCCGCGATCGAGCGGAAGAAGCTGCCGTCGGCGGGCGCGAGGATCCTGCCGTACCTCGCGTCGTACGGCGCGCCCGCGAACCCGGATCCGCGCAAGGCCGAGATTACGGTGGAGGATCTCCTCACGATGAGCTCGCTCCTCGAGTGCGACGACGAGAACCAGTTCTCGCGCGGGAACGAGGAGAGGATGTACCTCATCGAAGACTGGGTGAGGTTCTACCTGGACCTTCCCATCCGCGGCTTCCCGGCATGGATCCCGAAACCCAAGGACGCACCGTACGGTCGCGCGTTCAGCTATTGCACGGCGGGCGTCACGACGCTCGGGGCCGTGATCCAGAAGGCGGTGGGGAAGCCGCTGCCCGAGTTCGCGAAGGAAGCACTGTTCGCGCCGCTCGGCATCGAGAAGGCCGAATGGCAGACGTCGCCTCTGGGGCTTGCGCAGGCTGGCGGCGGACTGGGCCTCCGGAGCCGTGACCTCCTGAAGCTCGGCCAGCTCTATCTAAACGGTGGGAGCTGGAGGGGGAAACAGATCGTGTCGAAGGAGTGGGTGGCCGCGTCCACGGAGCCGCACGCGCAGATCGACGACACGACCCGCTACGGCTATCTGTGGTGGCTCATGGAGTGGAAGGTGGGGGAGCGCGCGTACAAGAGCTTCGCGATGAACGGGAACGGCGGAAATACCGTCCAGGTGTTTCCCGAGCTCGACGCCGTCGTCGTGGTGACCACGACGAACTTCGGCGAGAGGCAGCCGCACCGGATCACCGCGAAGCTCCTCACGGAACAGATTCTGCCGGCGCTCGCCATCGGGGCCGAACGCTGAGTCCGTTCACCTGCGGCTGCCGAACTCCTGCATCGTCCCGCGCGACTGGTATTCCTGCACGACGATCCAGTCGCCCGTATCGGTCTTGCGGTCCTTCAACACGATCCAGTCGTGTCCGCTCTTGGCCCCGAGGAGCACGACGGAGCCGCCGCCCCTGTATGACATCGCGGTCTCCTGCTCGGTCGCGAGGCGATGCTTGCCCTTGATGCCGTTCCAGTCGTACGTGCCGTCGGCCTTGATCGTGAGGACGCCTTCCTTCGCGCCCATCTCGCCGCGGCGGTAGAGCCAGCCGCCCTTCTCGAACACGATGCTGGGCGCGATCTTCACGAGGTCCCACGTGCCGTGCAGCCACTCCACGGTGTTGGGCACGCCGAAGTTGTCCTGGATCGCGAAGGGAATCGTGCTCTCGTTGCCGCCCGAGTTCCGCAGCTTCGACGCGAAGTCCGACAGCGTCTCGTAGCGGAACGAGACGCCCCGTTTGCGGATCGTGGCCGCGAGCTCGGCGACGGTTTCCGCCTTCTTCGGGTGCCCCCACGGATCGCTGCCGATGCGCTGCGAGAGGAAGTCGAGGACCTCCTGCTGCGACATCGGCGGGCCGCCCTTGATGGGGTTCTGGGGCTTCACGGGGGAGCCCGGGCTGGCGGTGCGCCCGTCCTGCCCCGCGAGGGGGCCGCAGGCGAAGACGGCCAGGCTCATAGCCAGAACGCGCACGCCGACGATCGCGGCGACACTCGAAACGCTCTTCATGCTCGACTCCTCGTTTTCCGCGGAGTCTAGTTCAGGCGATCAGTGCGCCCGAAGATGTGCCGGAGTGTCGAGCCACGCCGAGGTCTTCTCGTGCACGATCGACGACGTGGGCGAGGGGCCGTCCGGGACCTTCCCGAACGCCGCCCGCACGTCGGGCGCGAGGTTGTAGCCGGTCGCCTCGCGAAGCGGCTCCTCGGGCGCCACCACGCGCCAGGCCATGCGCGGCTCGGGACGGTAGAACCGGTCGTCGCCGCTCGGACCCGGCAGGCTCACGCCGATGGGGGACGACGGGTCGGCAGCCTCCTCCATGGGGACGAGGTACACGTCCGAGGCCGACTCGAGCACGCGCGACCACGGGTTCGTGGCGTCGAGGATGTGCCAGCGCCCGCCCAGGAGCACCGCGTTCCACGCGTGGAGAACGCCGTTGAGGCGGCCCTTCACGAGCCGCGACTCGAGGCCCATCACCTGGAACAGCACCTGCAGATACAGTGAGTGGTGGCGACAGACGCCGTAGCTTTCGTCGAAGAGCTGGTCGAGCGCGACCGACCGGCCGTCCTCGGGCGGCGCCCCGGCAGGGTGGTCGGTCATGTGGTGGAACAGCTCCCGCGAGATCTGCCGCACCGTGGCCTCGGGTCCGAGGTGCCGCTCGATCGTCGCGAGGAGCAGGTCCCGCGACTGTGCGAAGAGAGCGCGCTTGTTCACCCGGATCTTCTCGCGCCGCGGCCGCGGCGTGGAACCCAGCGGGCTCCGGCCCAGGTCGCTCAGGCCGTCGGGCACGTAGCTCGGAACCGATCCGCAGCGCACCGTGTCGCTGGGCGGATACAGCACGTGATCCAGTGCGAGCACGAGCTCGAGATACGCGTCGAGATAGCGCACCAGCCTCGAGAAGCGCGCCGTCGCGCTGAGCCGCGCGTCCCCGAGAATCGAGCGCAGGTTGCGGACCGCCGCTGCCTGACAGGCTTCGGGCTGCAGCACGAACGGCTCGAGGATCTCGTCGAGGCTCTCGATGCCTTTCACGAGGCCGCGCCCGCCGCCGGGCAGCAGGCGGTAGTCGGTCAGCACGTTCACTTTCGTGCGCAACATGGCCGCGCCGAGGGCCTGCTGCTGAACCGAAAGGACGGTCGCGTGTGCCCGGACGCTCATGGGTTGCAGTCTGATGCGTTCGCGAACCCGAAACTGCGAGCGGCATCACGCTTCGGGCGGCGTTTCCCCCTTCTTCTCCTTGAACGGGTTCCGTTCCGGAGCCTCGTCGTGATGGACGCCCGAGAGCACGGCCCTCACCACGGCGTTCAGCATGGGGACGCGGTGCCTGAGGAACACGTGGAGCGGCTCGGGCCTCGCGCCGAGGCGGGCCTTGGGCTCGAGCGCCGTGCGTCCGAGCGACAGCCGGCGGCCGCCGAGCGCGATGGCGTCGGCCACACAGAGCTGCAACAGACGGAAGTACAGAGGCAGCTCCTCGTTGCGCTTTCTGTCGAAGCCGATGTGGTAGCCGAGGACGCCGTCGCGATCCCGGAGCGTGGTGACGAAGCCGGCGATCTCGCTGTCCTCGCCATCGACGCGGAGCAGCGTGCAGCGAAACGCGTCGCCGAAGGACTCCGCGAGCGAGGGCAGGAAATCCTGCGGCAGCGTGAAGAGCCTGAGCCTGGCCTCGCGGTGGACGTCGAGGTACAGCGCGTGGAGCCGCTCGGCGTGCGGCCACAGGGCGCTGCCCTGCAGCGTCTCCACGGTGCCGCCCGCCGCGGCCACTACCTTGGCGATCTTCACGGCGCCCTTGCGGTACTTGGCCGAAAGCGCGCCGAGATAGTCGTCGTAGGTCTTCCAGCGCGGGTCGAGGCTCAGCACCATGTCGGGCTCGGTCTCGACGGCCCGGTAGGAAAAGCGGCTGAGCGCTTCTGCCGGTCCGCGCTCTTCCTCCGGCAGATCCTTCACGAGAACGAAGTCCGTGTCTCCCGAGAGGCGATCGGCACGGCGCAGCCGGTAGAGCGCCTCGGCCACCGCGGGCCACAGGGACGCGCGGTCCTCCCCTTCGGCGAACGCGACGCCATGGAATCCCCAGCAGAGGAGGTTGCCGCACACGAGGACGCGCTCCTCGAGCCGCCCGAGGGCGGATGGCTTGCCGCCCTTGCGGAGCCGGTCGAAGTCGATCCTCACGCTCTGTGCCGCGATGGCGGCCACGGGGTTCCTGCCGCGGAACACCATGGCGTAGCGCGGCGCGAGGTTCTCGGGGCCGAGCTCCTCGAGGACGCGCAGGTAGGGCCTCGCGAGGAGGCCCGACGCGCTCTTCGTGAGGCCGTCCCAGCGCGTGCCGTCGAGGAAGTCGATGCCGTCGGCGAGCGCGAAGCCGAAGCCCGTGGGGCGGTGCCGCTCGCGATGCCTGTCGCGGGCGGCCGTGACCGCCGCGACCGCCGCCGCGAGGGATTTCACGGAGGGGAGAGGAGCCATGCCGTATTGTCACCGCTGTGTCGCCCGCCGTCGCGTTCGCCGTCCTCGTGATCTTCGTCGCCGTCGTGCTCCTCGAGAGCCGCCGGCAGACGAAGCGCTACGGCAAGGCGAGCGGGAGCGGCAACCTCGGAGCGGCCGGGATGCTCGAGCTGCAGAAGATCCTGCAGGCAGACCGCAAGGTCGAGGTGATGGTGGCCGAGATGAAGAAGGAAGAGGCCGAGGTCGACGCGCAGGGCGACGGTGCCCCGCCCGAGCCGGAAGGCGTCGCGCGCCTCTCCAAGCACCGGAAGCGACCGGCCGGGTGAACGCCGGCCTGCGCTGCGTCGTCCTCGCGGCGCTCCTTCCCCTGGTCTCCTTCGCCGAGCCGATCCCGCGCGTGCCGCAGGGCGGGCTCGCGATGTGGCCGCCGGCGACGGGGGTCACGCAGTGCGGCAGCCGCGGTGAGGTCTACGCGCCCGTCGCCGGTGCCTGCTATTTCCCCGTGGATCTCGACGACGCGAAGGGCACGAAGACGGTCTTCCGTTTGCGGAACGGCGTGCGCGAGGACGCCGCGTTCGAGGTCGTGGACGGCGGCTTCCCCACGGAGCGGATCCGGCTGCCGAACGACCGGCACCTGAAGCTCTCGAAGGCCGACCTCGCCCGCGCGGCCCGGGAGCTGGAAGAGGTGAAGAAGGCGCTCGCCTCGCGAACGGATCCGCCCGGAACGCTCTCGATACCGCTCGGGCCGCCCGTGTCGCCCCTTCCCCCGGGACGGAACTTCGGCACGAAGCGCATCTTCAACGGTGAGAAGAAGGGGCCTCACAACGGCATCGACTATCCCGTGCCCACCGGCACCGAGGTGACGGCGATGGAGGCGGGCCGGGTCGTGGTCGTCGCGAATCACTTCTTCGCGGGAGGGTCGGTGATCCTCGATCACGGCGACGGCCTCTTCACGATGTCGTTCCACCTCTCGCGCATCGACGTGGCGAGGGGAGACGAGGTGAAGAAAGGGCAGGTCGTGGGGCTCTCGGGCGCGACCGGCCGCGTCAGCGGCCCGCACCTTCATCTCGGTGTCCGGCTCCACGGAGCGCGCGTCGATCCACGCCTCCTGCTTCCCGGCGGGCGCGTCGTCGTCCTCGATTCCCGGTAGAGTCCGTGCGGGAGGGGCTCTCATGAAATGGAATCCAGGCGGACGCAGCGAGAACCTGGAAGACCGGCGGGGCTCCGGAGGCGGTGGCGGCTTCCGCCTGGGGGGCGGCGGCGGCAAGCTCGGCCTCGGGGGGTTCCTGCTCCTCTTCGTCCTCTCCATCGTCTTCAAGAAAGACTTCTTCGCCCTCGTCGGAGCCGGCGGGGGAGGGCCCGTGGTCTCGACCCAGCCCGCGCCCGGCGGCGGCGCGTCCGCCTCGCCGGAGGAGGAGAAGATGGTCCAGTTCGTGTCGTTCGTGCTCGACGACACGCAGGCCACGTGGAAGAAGCTCGCGCCCGGCTACCGGGACGCCAAGCTCGTGCTCTTCACCGACGCCGTGGATTCGGCGTGCGGCCAGGCGGGTTCGTCCACGGGGCCCTTCTACTGTCCCGGCGACGAGAAGGTGTACATCGATCTGGGCTTCTTCAACGATCTCCACGAGCGCTTCCAGGCGCCGGGCGACTTCGCCCAGGCCTACGTGATCGCGCACGAGATCGGGCACCACATGCAGAAGCTCCTGGGCGTGGAAGAGAAGGTCCGCCGCGCGCAACAGTCGAACCCGCGCAGCGAGAACGAGCTGTCGGTGCGCATGGAGCTCCAGGCCGACTGCTTCGCGGGCGTCTGGGGAAACTCCACCGCGCAGCGCGGAATCCTCGAGGCGGGCGACGTCGAGGAGGGGCTGAACGCGGCGTCGGCCATCGGAGACGACCGGCTGCAGAAGATGGGGCGCGGGCGCGTCTCCCCGGAGTCCTTCACGCACGGCTCCTCGGAGCAGCGCGTGCGGTGGTTCCGCAAGGGCTTCGAGAGCGGCTCGCCGAACGCCTGCGACACGTTCCAGGTGAGAGACCTGTAGTCCAGACCTTCCGCTCCGCTCGCCTACTTAGCAGACGCGATTGCGGCCGGCTTTTTTCGCGGCGTAGAGCGCCTCGTCGGCGCTCGCCACGAGCTCCTGCGCGGTGCCGCCGTCGCGGGGGT
>JAEUQS010000442.1 GCA_016789625.1 Acidobacteriota bacterium
TCCGCATCTCCTGCCGGGTCGCCATCTTGTTGACGTCGTAGTTCGCGACGCCCTGTGAGGCCTTGAGGGCCGCGATGCCCTCGAGGAACCCGGGCCGCGTGACGCGGAGCTGCATCGTGTCGGGGTCGTGGCAGTCCACACAGGAAACCGGGTGCGACACGAGCTTGCGCGCCTCGGCATAGGGCATGGCGTTGACCTTCTCGAAGCCCGCGATCAGGTCGCCGCCGCCGGCCTCCTTGTACGCGTTGACGACCGAGGCGTGGCACTGGAGGCATGCGCCCGGCTGCTTCACCACGTTCTGGCGCTCGGTGTAGAGCTGGTCCTCGAGCATGTAGGCGTGGCCGCGCTCCTCGCGGAAGTCCTTCGAGAACGCGTAGCCGGCCCACATGGTCTTGAGCCGGGGATCCTCCTCGAGACGCGACTGGGAGACGATCGAGCGCGGGTCGGCCTGGCTCGGCGTGCGGGGAACGCCCTCGCTGCCACCGAAGCGCGTGCGGCTCTGGTCGACCGTCTTCTTGTAGTCGTCGTACTGGAGCGGGAAGTTCTTGCCCCACTTGGCGGGGTCATCGTCCTTCTCGGTCAGCGCGACGACCTTGAAGAACGGGTTCTTCGCCTCGCTCTTGTGGGTCGCGATGTTCACGAGGAGCGCGGCGACGCCGGCTCCCACGAGGAGGAACACGACGGCCGTGACGACGACCACCCGCAGGAATCCGGTCTTCTCTGGGTTCGATGCCATGGCGTTCCGAGCCTCCGCTTAATGCAAATGTCCGACGTTGCGATGACAGGGCAGGCAGGAGAGCTCCTGCCCCTCGCGAGGCGAGTGATCGATCCGCGAGACGAGGTCTTCGTGGCACTTCCGGCAGGCCTTCTCGGCGACGACGCGGTTGCGCTCGGTGATCTGGATGGGGTCGGGGAAGCGGCCCGAGGTGAAGGCGAAGGAATGCCAGAAGCCGTTCTCGGCCTTCGTGACGTATTTCGCGACGAGGCCGGGCGGTGTGTGGCAGTCGTTGCAGGCCGCGACCGAGCGGTGGCTCGACTTCGTCCAGCCGGCGTACTGGTCTTCCATGACGTGGCAGTTCGCGCAGGCCCTCGGGTCGTTCGTGAGGTACGAAGCGCCCTTCGCGTACACGAACGTGTAGAAGCCGAGCCCGCCCGCGAGGCCGAGAAAAGAGCCCAGCCCGAGTCCCGCGAGCGTCGCCGGAGTCAGCCGTCTCTTCGTCATGGCCATCAGTGTAGTGTGCACGCTTCGCCCTCAAAGCGGAGACTTCGGGTCGGAATGACGGACGTCATACCGCCCGCGACTCCGCTGGCCGAGGCTGAGGATGAGGTGAGCCGTGACCCTGACGCCCCTTCGCAAGTTCGTTCCCATCGCGTTGTTCCTTCTCGGAGCGCCCCTCGCGGCAGAAGAGGTCGTGCCGGTGCCGCGGTCGTTCACGCTCGGCGCCCAGATTCGTCTGCGCGCAGAAGGCATCAAGAACCGTGACCTCCGGAGCGACCGGGACGATTCCGACGCGTTCGCTCTCTCGCGCGTGCGGATCTCGCTCGGGTTTCGCATCGGAGACAACCTGCAGGCCCTGGCCGAATTTCAGGATTCCCGGACGTTCGGGAGCGAGGTCTCGACGACCTCCAACGAGAAGAACCTGGACCTCCGGCAGGGCTTTCTGCGGATCGGCTCCGACGCGACGTTCGTGAAGCTCGGGCGGCAGCCCCTCACGTTCGGTGAGCAGCGGCTCGTGGGCGATTTCGACTGGGACAACGTGGGCCGGGTGTTCGACGCGGCCTACGGCCGCTACACGTTCCTGCCGCAGCGTCTCGCGGTGGAGGGCTTCTTCGCGAAGGTGAAGGAGTCCCCTGCCGCGCCGGAGCGCGACGACACCGACTTCGCCGGCGTCGTCTTCAAGCTCACCCAGAAGGACACGTTTCTCGCCGAGCCTTACGTGTTCTGGCTCCATGCGGGCGAACGCGACGCGCTCGGAAACGACCGCACGACGACGACGTTCGGGGCGCGGCTCCACGGCAAGGCGTTCTCGCATCTCGTGTGGGACGCCGAGGGCGCGTTCCAGACGGGCAGCGACCTGAACCTCGATCGCCGCGCCTGGGCGTTCGCCGGCTACCTCCGCTGGGAGATGGGCGGGGTGCTGAACCCCTCGCTCGCGTTCGAGTGGTCCCGCGCGACCGGAGACGGCAACTCGAACGACGGCCGCTCCGAGGAGTTCGACAACCTGTTCCCCACCAACCACCTCAAGTACGGGTTCCTCGATCTCCTCGGGCTGCGCAACAACCAGATGCTCGGCCTGGCCGCGGGAATCGCGGGGGAGCGCCCGCTTCCGGGCGCCAAGCCCGCGCCCTGGAGCCTGCGCCTCATCGGACGTCTCCTCGCCCTCGAGGACGAGCGGGGGGCCTGGAAGGCGGCCTCGGGGGTCGTTCTGGGCCGGGATGCCTCCGGCGCCTCGGGGAAGCGCGTCGGCACCGAGCTCGATCTCGTGGGCGTGTACCCCGTGATGCCGGGCCTCGCCGCGCACCTGCAGGCCGGGTGGTTCGTGCCCGGCGCGTTCGCCAAGGCGGTGCGCGGGCCCGACGACGCGCTCGGCGGCGCGTTCTACCTCGTCTTCAGCTACTGACGGGAGAGAATCGAGGGATGCAGAGCCCCGGTGCCTCCTTCGTGTTCGCATCCCTGCTCCTCGCCTCCCGGACGCTCGCCGCTCAGGGTGGCAGCGACGCTTCCGTCGCGAACAGCTCGATCGCCGAGATCGTGAAGCGGCTCACCGGGACTTTCGACTCGCAGGATCAGGCGCGGGACGCGGCTTTCCAGAACGTGCGCCTCGTGGGGGTCGAAGTGCCCCGCAGCCGCATCGGGCTCGGAGCGAAGGTCGTGTACCTCGAGGAGGCCGACGCGGGAAAGCCCGACAGGCCCTTCCGCCAGAGGTTCTATCTCCTCCTTCCGGGCGACGACGGGTCCGTCTCGCTGCGTCTCTACGAGCCCCAGCAGGCGATCCTCGTGGCGGGCAAGTGGCGGGACCCGGGTGACCTCGCGCTCTTCGGGGATCGCGAC
>JAEUQS010000508.1 GCA_016789625.1 Acidobacteriota bacterium
GTTCAGGAGCTTCTCGTTGGCGTCACCCGTCGTCACGAGCTCGTCGTCGGGACGCACGACGCGGAGGACGCGCGCGCGGGAAGCCGTGCCCCAGGGGAATGCGCGCGCGAGCGGCTTCTCAGGACCGCGCGCGGCCTTCACGTACTCGAGGTCGGTCATGGGCCGGAGGCCGGCCCAGTCGGCGAACGCGCAGCCGTCGTCCCAGGAAACGCGGTTCGCAGGGCGCGCCGGGCTCGCGGCCACGTAGCGCCCGTCGGACTGGAGGGAGATCGAGCCGCGATGCTTCGCGTAATCGCGCCCGCCGTGAATCGCGCGGAAGTGCGAGGCCTCGTCGCCGAGCGTGTTCAGGAACGCCGCGTACTGTCCCTGCGTGATCTCGTACTTCATCACGTAGAACGGGCTCGTGCCTTTCGGAAACGCCGCGGGAACCGGACCCCGGCGGTCTCCTTCGTACTCGGCCCACTTCACCCTGTAGTCGAGTCCGCCCGCGAAGGGGCCGACCGGGATGGGCGCCTCCGACTTCACCTCGAAGAGGCCGTCGGGCTCTCCGTTCTGGCCCGCGCGAAAGAAGCCTCCGTAGTCGAGCGCGACCGGATCGACGTCACCGAGGAAGAAGGGGCCCGCCGGAATCGAGACCATCTCGAGGCCGAACACGGCTGCAGTCACTGGGTCGGAAGGAAGGGAGTTCGCGTCGAGCTCGAGCCGGACCTTCGTGGTGACGTCGCCCCGATGGGCCGCGGAGGGGAAGACGAAGACGCCCGCCCGGTCTTCGGGGGTGCGGATCTCGAGCGACCCAGTGGCGGTGTGTCCGGACCTCGCGACCCGCACGGGACGGGAGCGGCCGTCCTTGCCCGCGACCCTCACGAACAGCCAAACGGCGTCGTGGTTGCGCTCGTTCCGCCAGGCGTTCCTCCACGAGACGCTCACGGTGGTCGAGACCGATGCCGCGTCGCGTTCGAGCGCCGATGTGGACACGCTCAGGCCGGTGGCGGCGAGGGGCGTCGCCGCGCTCAGGATCGCGACGAGCGGAACAGCGGCAATCAACTTCATGCGGAGCCTCTCGCGTGGTACGCATCCGGGTGCGCCGGGTTGCCGCTGGCCGCCGTGATAATCCGAGCAATGAGACGAGGGCCCAGAGACTGAAAGCCGTCGTTCGCGATCGCTACGGCGGGCCCGAGGTGCTCGAGCTGAAGGAAGTTCCCGCGCCCACCGCGGGGCCCGGCGAAGTGCTCGTTCGCGTCCGCGCCGTCTCGATCAACGACTGGGACTGGGGTCTCCTCGTGGGTGACTTCGTCAACCGGATGCTGGCCGGTCCCCTCCGCCCCAAGTTCGCCATCCTGGGCTCGGATATCGCAGGCGTCGTGGAGGCGGTCGGATCCGGCGTCGAGGATCTCGAGATCGGAGACGAGGTCTTCGGGGATCTGAGCGGCCGCTGGGGCGGCTTCGCGGAGCTCGTTGCCGCTCCGCGCGCGGCCCTCGCTCTCAAGCCCGCCGTGATGTCGTTCCCCCAGGCCGCGGCGTTGCCACAGGCGGGCGCCCTCGCGGTGCAGGGCCTCATCGACCGCGGCGAGATCCGGCCGGGACAGTCGATCCTCATCAATGGAGCCGGAGGCGGGGTCGGAACGCTGGGCGTGCAGATCGCGCGGACGTTCGGCGTGGAGACGACCGGCGTCGACAGCGCCGCGAAGCTCGACGTCATGCGCGCCGCCGGCTACCGCCACGTGATCGACTACGAGACGGAGGACTTCACCCGAAACGGGCGGCGCTACGACCTGATCCTCGACGTGAAGACGAACCGGTCTCCGTTCGCCTATCTGCGGGCTCTGCAACCGGGAGGAACGTACGTCACCGTGGGCGGATCGATTCTCCGGCTCCTCCAGCTGCTCGTGCTGAGCCCGGTGATCCGTCTCGCGAGCGGCAAGCGGCTTCGGATCGTGTCGCTCGAGCTCAACAAGGGCCTGGACTATCTGTCGGAGCTCTTCGAGGCCGGAAAGCTCCGGCCCGTGCTCGACGACCTGCGCCCGCTGAGCGAGCTGCCCGCCGCGATGAAGGTGTTCGGCGCTGGAAGGCACAAGGGCAAGGTCGTGATCTTGCTGCCGTGAGGCCGCCCGGATACCCTGCCGTTGCGTGACCAAGAGCGTCGACCTGGACGAACTCGCCCGGCGGGAAAGCGAGCAGACCGAGTGGAAGGAGAACGTCGCCGATGTCGACGACGTCGTCGCGACCCTCTCGGCGTTTGCGAACGATCTCCAGAACATGGGCGGCGGCTACGTGGTTTGCGGCGCGAGGGAAGGCAAGGATCCGAACGGATTCCCGAAGCTCGTTCGTGCGGGTCTGACCGCGTCCCGGCTGAAAGAGGTCGAGAACACGGTCCTCGCGAGATGCCGTGACCGGGTGTCTCCGCCGATCACCCCGCTCGTGGAGGAGCTCGAATCCGAGGATCCGACCCGCCGGATTCTGGTGTTCCTCCAGCCTGCGACCTCCGGAGCTCACACGTTCCGGCGCGGCTCGGGCGAGACCCGGCACTACGTGCGCGTCAGCCGCTCGACGAGCGAGGCGCGAAACGGCCTGCTCAGGGCTCTCCTCGTTCGAAAGGGAGGCCTTGCCCCCTGGGACCGGCGGCCCGTGAGTACGGCGACCGTGGCCGACGTCGACCCCCTTGCGATGCGGGACGCGCTCCAGCGGATCGGGGTGATCGACGCGGCGACGCCGGCCGAGAGGTTCCTTTCCGACACGCTCCCGGTCAGCGCTTTCGTTCCGCCCCTCCTCGCGCGCGAGCCCCTCACCGGAATCCTGCGCCCGCGAAATTTCGCCTTACTGCTTTTCGGCCGGGAGCCTCAGCGGTTCATCCCGGGGGCCGTGAGCTTCGCGTCAGCCTACGAAGGAACAGACCGAGCCGCGCCCCGCGCGACGCGTCTCGAGCTGGCCTCCACACTTCTCGATCAGCTTCGGATCCTGCTCCCGACGATCGAGGCCGAAGCGCGAGTGCTCTTCGACAAGAACGACGTGGATCGGCCCAGCGTTCTGAAGTACCCGGTGAGGGCGATTCGCGAAGCGCTCGTCAACGCCTTCGCGCATCGAGACTACGAGCTCGTCGACCCCCTCCGGGTGACGGCCTTTCGGGATCGGATCGAGATCTCCTCGCCCGGTTCCCTCCCCCTGGGGGTGGATCCCGCGGCAGTGAGCGACGGCACCGCAGGGCCGGTCTGGAGGAACCAGACGCTCGCCTGGTTCCTCACCCGTCTCGGCTACGCCGAAGCGGAAGGCCAGGGACTGCGCACGATTCAGTCCACGCTGCTGGCAGCGGGCTGTCCTCCGGCACAGTTCGAGGCGGGGCCCGTGCGCGTCGTCTGCACGCTGTGGGCCCATCCCCGCGCAACCACCTGAGACCTGCGGCTTCTACTCCTCGACCTTCCGCTTCGAATCCCACATCACGTAGACGCAGAGCGCCGTGAAGAGGATCAGGGACGCCATCTGTCCCAGGAGCTCGGAGTCGTAGAACGGCGACTTGATCCAGTGCTTCTCGAAGCCCGGGATCAGCCGGAACGACGCCCCGAAAACCCCGCCCAACGCCCCTCCGGCCATGAGCCCGGACGCGATCACGATGCCGCGTTCGCGCATCCCGCGGCCCCAGGTGCCGCCGACCTTCTCGCCCTTCTTGTCGATGAAGTGCGCGAGCGTCCCGCCCACGAGCGCGGGCAGGTTCAGCTCGAGCGGCAGGTACATCCCGAGCGCGAACGTCAGGGCCGGAACCTTGAGCATCTCCAGGATGATCGCCAGCACCGCTCCCACACCGAACAGCACGTAGGCGATGGGCTGCTGGTTCATGAAGCCCTCGACGAGCGTCTTCATGATCGCCGCCTGCGGGGAAGCCAGCACGTCGCGGGTGTCGCCGGGGGCCGCGGAGCCGAATTGATACGCCTTGTCGAGAATCATGATCGTCAGGCCCGCGGCCGCGGACGCCGCGATCACGCCCGCGAACTTCCACTTCTGCTGCACCTCGGGGGTCGAGCCCAGCCAGTAGCCGGCCTTGAGGTCCGTGATCGTCTGCCCGGAGACCGACAGTGCGGTGCAGACCATGCCGGCGATCGCCATCACGAAGAACATGCCCGTCGTGCCCGACAGCCCGAACTGGAGCAGCACGACGCACGAGATGATCACCGTGAGCATCGTCATGCCCGAAACGGGGTTCCGCGCCGTCGTCGCGATCGCGTTCGCGGCCACAGACGTGAAGAAGAACGAAAAGAGCAGCGTCAGCCCGAGACCGAGCCCCACGATGAGGAACGACGGCTGGAGGGTGCCGAGGAGGATCGCCACCACCACGGCGCCGGCCGCGATGCCGCCGAGCTGGAGCGGGAACGAGAGGTCCCGGTCGGTCCTCTCCAGCTCCGCGCCGCCGTCCCGCTTGAAGGCCTTCGCCGCGATCGTGAAGGAGCCGATGAGGATCGGCAGCGATTTCACGATGCCGAAGATGCCGGCTGTCGCGATCGCGCCCACGCCGATGAGGCGCACGTAGCGGGAGAAGATGAGGCCGGCGGACATCTCGGCGAACGGGGTCGTGGAGGGATACACCGCCCCCGAAGTCACGTGCTGCCCGAACATCCAGATCAGCGGCACGAGCACGAAGTTCGAGAGGAACCCGCCCGCGCACAGGATCATCGAGCTGCGCAGGCCCATCACGTACCCGAGGCCCAGGATGAAGGCCTCGGCGTTGAACTTCAGCACGACCTTGCTCTTGTCGGCGAGGTCCTTGAAGAGCGGGAGGAACTGGAAGTCGAGCTGCTCGCGCCAGACCTCCCAGGTCGTCGTGATGAAGTCGTACAGCGCGGCGATGCCCGTCGCCTTCAGGAGCAGCGTCGCCTGCGAGCCGCCCTTCTCTCCGGTGACGAGGACCTCGGTGATCGCCGTCGCCTCGGGGTAGGGGAGCTGTCCGTGCATCTCGCGGACGAAGTAGCGCCGCAGCGGGATGAGGAAGAGGACGCCCAGACAGCCGCCGGCGAGGCAGATGAAGATCGTCTGGAGCGGCCTGGGGTCGAGCTTCAGCATGTAAAGCGCGGGCAGCGTGAAGATCGCCCCCGCGACCACCGACCCCGAGACCCCTCCGACCCCGGTGATGATCACGTTCTCGAGCACGCTGGACCTTCGCGCGTAGACGCGCGCGAGGCCGATCGCCAGGATCGAGATGGGGATCGCCGCCTCCATGACCTGACCCACCTTGAGGCCCGAGTAGGCCGAGGCGATGGTGAAGAGGACACAGAGGAAGAGCCCCCAGCCCACCGACCGCACCGTCGACTCCGGCGGGCTCTGGCCCGCGGGGACCATGGGCTGGTAGACCTCTCCCGGCTCGAGGGGCTTGTAGGCGTTCTCGGGCAGCGACTTCGACTGCGGTGCGTCCATTCCCGCTCCGTTCTCGTGTGGCGTTCGACCGTCGGGGAGGGCTGAGTGTAGGCGGGCGTCACGACACCGGGAAGCAAAGTCCGTAAACTTCGGTTCTGCCTCGATGAACACGCCGTTCAACCCCGCCGCCGGCCTCCTCGTCGATGGCCGCTACCGGCTCCTCCGCCGGCTCGGCGAGGGGGGCCGCGGCGAGGTCTGGGAGGCCGTCCACGAGGAGATGGGCCGGCGCGTCGCGGTGAAGTTCCTCTCGGCGGGCGCGGGGCGGGATCCGGGCGCGCTCGAGAGGTTCCGGCGGGAGGGCCGCGCGGCCGGCCTCCTGAACCATCCCTTCATCGTGGCCGTGCACGACTTCCACATCGGGAAGGACGGCGCGTTTCTCGTGATGGAGCTCTGCGAGGAGGGCAGCCTCGAGGACGAGCTGATGCGCGGGGGCGCCGCCACGTTCGCCCGCACGGCCGAGGTCGTGGAGTGCGTCGGCGCGGCGCTGGGAGCCGCGCACCGCGCGGGAATCGTCCACCGCGACATCAAGCCCGCGAACATCCTCGTCACGAAGGACCGGCTCAAGGTGGCCGACTTCGGGCTCGCGAGCCTCTCCGAGCTGGACGATCCGGCGCCCGGCCTCACGGGCGCGCACGCGCTCGGCACGCCGCACTACATGAGCCCCGAGCAGGTGGAGGGAAAGCCGGCCGGCGAGAGGAGCGATCAATCCGCCCTCGCCGTGATCGCCTACCAGATGCTCACGGGCAGCGTTCCTTTCGCCGGAGAGTCGATCCGGGCGGTGATGGTCAAGCACCTCTTCGAGCAGCCCCGGGCGCCGCATGTCGTGGACGCGACGATCCCGGTGGAGGCGTCGAAGGCCATCCTCGTGGCGCTCGCGAAGACGCCGGAGGACCGCTACCCGACGCTCCTCGAGTTCGTCGCCGCCCTCACGCTGCCGCTCCGCGAGGCGAAGCGCTCGCCGAACGTGTCGACCAATCCGCTCAAGAGCGTCTCGGGGCCGGCGGGGCCCACCGCCGTGCTCGCGACACCCACCGACATCTACCCGGCGGCCACGTCGCGCGCGACGTCCAGCGGCCAGCTCGCGCCCGTGGGCCGCGAGAAGCTCCTCGCCGAGATGCACGACATGCTGCTCGAGATGCTCCGCGGCCGGGGCGGGCTCGTCCTCGTGGGGGGCGAGCCGGGCAGCGGAAAGACGACCCTCGTGGAGGCCTTCCTTCGCAAGGAGCGCGAGCAGCGACCCGAGCTCGCGCTCGCCGAGGCCGGCTGCTCCGAGCGCTTCACGGCGTCGGAGGCCTTCGCGCCGTTTCTCGAAGCCGTCTCGCGGCTGGCGGAGTCCGTTCCCGGGGGCCGCATCGCACAGCTCCTCGCGACGCATGCGCCGGTGTGGCTCCGGCATCTGCCCGCGCTCTCGAGGCAGCTGCCCACCCCGATCGTGGCCGACGGGGCGGCGCTCCCCTCGGCCGATCGCATGCCGCGGGAGCTGGCCGACTTCCTCACGGCGTTCGCCGCGGAGCGGGCCGTGCTCTTCATGCTCGACGACTTCCACTGGGCCGACGCCGCGAGCGTGGACCTCCTCGCGTACCTGGCGCGCCGGCTCGCCACGATGCGCGTCCTCGTCCTGGTGACGTACCGGCCCGCCGAGCTCGAGCTGGGCAGCCACCCGCTCAAGCAGGCGCTCCGCTCGCTTCCCTCCAGCGTGAGCGTCGCCAACCTCTCGCCGGCGCCGCTGACCGCCTCCGACATCAGGGCCCTCGTGGCCCGCGAGCTGGACGCGCAGCCCGCCACCGAGGTCGTCGAGCTCCTCGCGGAGCGCACCGAGGGGAACCCGCTCTTTCTGGTGAACCTCCTGCGCAGCCTGGTTTCCGCCGGCACGCTCGCCGTGAGCGAAGGACGCGTCGTGCTGCGCGGGTCCCTCGAAGCCCTGGCGAATGCGGTGCCCGAGGGCGTGCACGACGTGATCCAGGCACGGCTCGAGAGGCTCGACCCGCGGGACCGGGAGCTCCTCGAGGCCGCGAGCGCCGTGGGCTACCGCTTCGACGCGGCGCTCGTGGCCGAGGTGTCGGGGGTTTCCGAGAGCGAGGTGGAGAGCCGGTTCGCCCGCATCCAGAGGCAGTTCCGGCTCATCGCCGGCGAAGGGGAGGTCGAGCTTCCGGGCGGGGCCTTCACGTCGCGCCACCGCTTCGTGCACGCGTTCTACGAGGACGTGCTCTACCTCGGCCTCTCGGCCCGCCGGCGCGCGTTTCTCCATCTCGCCATCGGCAACGCGCTCGCGGTGCGGCACGTGCACGAGCCCGAGGCCGTGGCCGCGACGCTCGCGGTGCACTTCGAGAAGGGGCGCGACTTCCTGCGCGCCGTGGAGGCTCTCACGCAGGCGGCCGAGTCGGTCGCATTGCGGAGCCCGCGGCAGGCCAGCCCCCTCTTCGCGAGGGCCATCGATCTCTCGAGCCGGCTTCCCGAGAGCATCCAGCTCTCGACCCGGTCCCGCCTCCTCACGCGGCTCGGCCGGCACCAGGGCGAGTCGGCCGAGATCGCCGGCGACGCACAGCTCTACGAAAGAGCCGAGAGCGCGGTGCGAGAGGCGCTCACGCTGTCGCCCGCGGGCCCCGACGCCCCCGAGGCGCAGACGATCCTCGGGCTCGTGGAGCTCGAGCGGGGCCGCAACGCCGAGGCGCTCGCGACGCTGGCCGACGTCGTCGCGCGGTTTCCGCGCCACGCGCCCGCGTGGTCGATGCTCGCGTACCTCTGCAAGAACACGGGCCTCTGGACGGAGTGCCTCGTCTTCCAGTCGGAGGCCGGACAGATCGACCCGCGGCGCGCGCACTCCATCCCGAGGCTCTCGGTGCTCCTCTACGAGGATCGCTACGAGGAGGCGCTCGACGAGGCGAACGCCCTTCTTCGCGAGAGGCCGCACTACAGCCACTACGCGTACTGGCGCGGCATCGTGCACTGGTACGCGGGCGACGACGATTCCGCGGCCGAGTGGATCGAGCGGGGCCACCACCTCGACCCCGAGAACCTCATCGGGCAAGGCGTGCTCGCGTTCCTCAGGGCGCATCAGGGTCACGAGCAGGAGGCCAGAGAGCTCCTCGAATCGGCCCAGCGGGGGGCCGAGGCCGACGGCACGTTCTCGTACTGGCTCGCGAAGGCGGCGACGGCGCTCGACGACGTGGACGCCGCCCGCGCGTTCTTCCTCCGCGCCTGCACGCTCGGCTACTGGAACGTCCCCTGGGTGCGAAAGGACCGTGCGCTCGTGAAGCTACGCGCGACGCCGGGGTTCGACCGGCTGCTCACGCCCCTCGTGAGCCGCCGCGAGGCGTTCGTCACCGCGTTCCGGCTGCGTTTCCCGTAGAAAGCGGCTCTCCTCCGCGAAGGCCGCCCGCTCGAGTGCGATGTCTTCGTAGCGGTGACCCGCGGCCCGCCACTCCGAGAGGTAGCGGACGAGGAAGCGGAGGAGCCCCAGCTCGCGGAACTGGAGGACGTGCGTCGTCTCGTGGGCGATGAGCGCTTCATCTTCCTCGCCTGCGGCGAGGAAGATGAAGGGGCCGAGCGTGACGGCCCAGGCCCGCGCGACGCGCGTGAC
>JAEUQS010000520.1 GCA_016789625.1 Acidobacteriota bacterium
CCCGACGCAGCTCGCACACCTGGCGCGCCGCGCGCAGACGGAGCCGCAACTCGCGGGCCGAAACCGGCCGCATCACGAGGTCGTGCGCGAGGGCATCGAGGCCCGGCAGCAGCTCCTCCTCCGAGCGGGTGCTCACGAGGAGCGCCAGGGCATCCCGCGTTTCGGGCGCGGTCTTGAGATCGCGCAAGAGCTCGAGGCCGCGCCGCTCGGGGAGCGTGATGTCGATGAGCAGTGCGTGCGGTGGGTTCGCCTCGGCTGCGGCCAGGGCCTCTTCGGGGCTCTGGGCGATCGTGAAGGCGACGCCCGTCTCCTCGAAGACCGCGATGGCGGCCTCGGTATCGGTCTCGTCGGAGAGGAGAGCGAGCACGCGGAACGGAGCTTCGGATCTCATCGCGATCCTTATCCCACGGCGCTCCCCGGGGGTCAACGGCGTTTGCGGTCGTGCGTTTGCGAACGAAAGGACCCCCGCGCACAATCCGAGCGCGTGCAACAGATCACCCTCTACAACACCGAAAGCCGCTCCCTGGAGGTCTTCTCGCCCGTCCATCCGGGCGAGGTGCGCCTCTACACGTGCGGTCCCACGGTCTACAACCGCGTTCACATCGGCAACCTCCGCACCTTCACGTGGGAAGACCTTCTTTGCCGCGTCTTCCGGTACTTCGGCTACCGCACGACGCAGGTCATGAACCTCACCGACATCGACGACAAGACGATCAAGGGTTGTGTCGCCGAGGGCATCACGCTCGGGGAGTTCACGGCCAAGCACATCGCGACGTTCTTCGAGGACCTCGCGACGCTCGGTGTCACCCCGGCCGACGTGTATCCCAAGGCGACCGACCACGTGCCCGAGATGGTCGCGATCGTGAAGAAGCTCGAGGAGCACGGCCACACGTACGTGAGCGACGGCTCGATCTGGTTCCGCATCGCGTCGTTCCCCGCGTACGGAAAGCTCTCCAAGGTCGACCTCTCGACCATGCAGCGGGGCGCCCGGGTGGCCGACGACGAGTACGAGAAGGAAGACGTCCGCGACTTCGCCGTGTGGAAGGCGGCCAAGCCCGGCGAGCCCGAGAGCGCGACCTGGGACACCGAGCTCGGCTACGGCCGTCCGGGATGGCACCTCGAGTGCACGGCCATGGCCATGAAGTACCTCGGCGAGACGCTCGACATCCACACGGGCGCCGTCGACAACATCTTTCCGCACCACGAGAACGAGATCGCCCAGAGCGAGGGCGCGACGGGCAAGCCGTTCGTGAAGTACTGGCTCCACGCCGAGCACCTCGTCGTGGACGGCGAGAAGATGTCGAAGTCCAAGGGGAACTTCTACACGCTGCCCGACCTCGTCGTCGGGCGGGGCCTCTCGCCCCGTGCGATCCGCTTTCTGTTCCTCTCCGTTCCGTACCGGCAGAAGCTCAATTTCACGTTCGAGAGCCTCGCGGGAGCGGCGTCTTCGGTGGACCGCCTCGCCTCCCTCGTGCAGAGGCTCACCGAGCGAGCGGGGGACGCGAACGCCGCTCCTGAGGCCGCTTTCGAAGGGCGCATCGCCGCGGCCCGGAGCGCGTTCGCCGCGGGTCTCGCCGACGATCTCAACACCGCTGCCGCGCTCGGCGCGCTCTTCGGCTTCGTGAGAGAGGTCAACGTCGATCTCGAGGGCGGAAAGCTGAGCCCCGGCGACGCTCGCGCCGCGCGGGATTTCCTGCGCGAGGCCGACTCGGTGTTCGGCGTTCTGCCCCCCGAGCCCGCGAGCCTGGATGCGGAGGTCGAGGCTCGCATCGCCGAGCGCCAGGCCGCGCGCAAGCGCCGGGACTTCGCGGCGTCGGATCGAATTCGCGACGAGCTTCTGGCCCAGGGCATCGTCCTCGAGGACACCCCGCAAGGGGTGCGGTGGAAGAAGAAGTCTTGACTTCCCGTCGGCCCTCGGCTTCAATTCGCGCCGTCGTGATTCGCGTTTCCTTCTCCTGGCACTGGCATCACACGTAGCTCCGGCGGGCGCTCTGCTCGCTGGACGGTGAAGTCCGGTCTGGGCAGCGGCGCGACGAGCGAACGGCAACCGCAAACCCCTTCCGGACGGAAGGGGTTTTTGTTTGGCGCTCTCGTCCTCGAACACCCGGATCGTCGCCTCCGCGGCGCCCGCGTCCCGCGCGGAAGCGCTGGCCCTGCGCGTTCCCGCGTCAGCTGATGTTCTGGAGATTCGCCTGGACGCCTTCCTGGAGCCGCCCGACCTGCCCGCGCTCCGGGCAGCGTTCGCGGGGCGAACGCTCCTCGCCACGCTGAGGTCGGCGCGGGAGGGAGGTTCGTTCACGGGCGGTCCCGAGGAGGCCGGCGCGGTGCTGTCCGCCGCCCTCGCGGCCGGCTTCGACCTCGTGGACGTGGAGCTCGTGGTCGCGCGAGGCCGCCGGCTCCTCGGCCTTCCTCCCGAGCGCGTCGTCGTCTCCGTCCACGATCTGTCCGAGGCTCCGGACCTCGAGGGATGGGCGCGCGAGCTGGCCGCGGCGCGCGCGGCCTTCTCCAAGCTCGTCACGCGGGCCGCGAACGAGACCGAAGCCCGGGCCGTCCTGGATCTCCAGGAGCGGCACGGGCGGCAGCTCACCGCCTTCGCGATGGGGGAGTTCGGGATCGTGTCCCGCGTGCTCTCGCCGTTCCTCGGCGCGCCGCTCGCATTCGGATCGATCGGGCCTCCGACGGCACCGGGACAGCTCTCCGCCGTCGACCTGAGAGAGATCTACGGAGTCGGAACCGATCGAAGGGTCGAGCAGCTCTTCGCGCTCTTCGGCGGGCGCGTCTCGCACTCGTTCTCTCCCGCCCTCCACAACGCCCGGTTCCGGAGCCTGGAGCTGCCGTATCTCTACGTTCCCTGCGCCGTGAAGGAGCTGCCGAAGGCCCCTCGGATCGGAGGCCTCCCTCTGGCGGGTGCTTCGGTGACGGTTCCCTTCAAGGAAGACGCGGCGCGCCTCGCTCCCTGCGAGGAGACGGCGCTCAACACCCTCCTCTGGAACGGCCGCTCCGTTCGCGGCGTCAACACGGATCGCGTGCCTTTCGAGACCTTCCTTCAACCCGCAGAGCCGGGACGGATCGCGCTCGTCCTGGGGACCGGCGGCACCGCGCGTACGGCGATCGCGGTGCTGAAGGCCCGCGGCTACGACGTGAAGGTCGCGAGCCGCGATCCGGAACGCGCCGCGGCGTTCGCTTACGAGACCGGAGTCGAGGCCACGGGGAACGCAGTCTTCCGCGTCGACGTGCTCGTCAACGCGACGCCCCTCGGGCTCTCCGCGTCGGATCCGCTGCCGTGCGATGCATCCCTCGTCACTGCGGGCATGACCGTCGTCGACGCTCCCTACCTGGCCGGCGGCACGGCGCTCACCCGGCTCGCGCGGTCGCGCGGGGCGCGCCTTCTCGACGGCTTCGCGTTCCTGGTCTCTCAGGCCGCCGCGCAGTCGACGCTCTTCACCGGCGTCGCGACGGCGCCGGGCGATCTCCTCGCCGCGCTGCCCGAACGGATCCGCGCGATCTTCACGGAGGTTTCTGCCTCATGACGAACCGGATGGCCAGACCCAACCTGCCGCGCGGCGTGCAGGCCTTTCTCTTCGAGGCCGCGGCGCGGCGGCGGAGCACCGAGGAATCGGCCCTCAGGGTCCTCACCGAGGCCGGCCTCCGCGAGGTGCTTCTGCCCGTGCTCGACTTCGCCGCACCGTACGCGGGCGTCACCGTCGAGGGCGACGAGCACGTCTACCGCTTCCTCGACCGGTCCGGCGATCTCCTCGCGCTCCGCGCCGACTTCACCCCGAGGGCCGCGCGCGTCCTCGCGCCGCGGCTGCCGCTCCTCGGCAGGCCGCTCGCGATCTGCTATCGCGGCGATGTCGTGCGCGACGAGGAGGCGGGCGTGGGGCGGCCCCGCGAGTTCGCGCAGGTGGGCGCCGAGTGGTACGGCGTGCCCGGCTTCGAGGCCGAGGAGACGATGCTCACCACGCTGCTCGCGTGTCTCTCGGGGTTGCCGGCGGCGCGCCTCCGGGTCACCCTCGGCTTCGCCGGGCTCCTGCCCGCGCTGCTCTCTGCGGTCGCCCCCTCCCTCGCGAAGCGCAAAGGCGAGGACCTCGAGGCCGCGCTCTCCGAGGTGCGGGAGCGCCGCGTCCTCGCGCTCACCGGCCGTCTCCTCTCCGGGGGGGCGGCGGCCGCGGCCGCACGCGAGATCGCGCGTTCGCTCCTCGTGGGTTTCGACCCCGGGTCCCCGCTCTTCTCCCAGCCCGTGCTGCGGGGGC
>JAEUQS010000242.1 GCA_016789625.1 Acidobacteriota bacterium
CAGCTCTTCGGAGAAACCCTCGACACCGAAGGCCGTGGTGACGTTGCGGAAGCCGTGGCGCCACGCGCTCAGAGCGTCGAGCGGCGCCTCGCACAGGATGATCTCGCCCGAGGCCTTGAAGGCTTCGCGGTTGAGGAGCCCGCGGTGCGGGCCCGGCAGATAGAGATGGTCGGGCGTGCCGGGCCGGAGGTTGTCGTTGATCTTCCGGCCGTAGCACCCGAGGACCTCGCCCTTCTCGCCGAAGAAGGGCACGGTGAGGGAGCCATTGAAATGCTCGTGCCCGGAGGAGCGAAAGAAGCCGAGCTCCTGCAGCTTCCGCCGGAGCTTGGCCGACAGCGTGACGCCGAGCGTGCGGTCTCCGTAGCCGAGGCGGAAGCGCGCGATGAGCTCGGCGTCGTCGAGGCCGCGCTTGCCGAGGTACGCGAGCGCCTCGGGGCTTCTCTCGAGCCGCGCCTGGTAGTACGCGACGGCGTCGCTCACGAGCTCCTGGTCCTCGGCTCCCTCGCGGAGCGGCGATGGCAGCTCCTCGCCCCGCCGCCGCTCGGCGATCTCGGTCTTGCGGCCGAAGAGCTTCTGCGCGTCGTCCGGGAAAAACTCCTCGGCCAGCTCTCGCGCGGCCTGGTGGAAGCCGCTTTCCTTCTGCCACATCACCCAATCGATGACGGAGCCGCCCTTCTGACAGGCGCCCATACAGTGGAAGAGGTTCTTGTCGGGCGTGACGATCAGAGAGGCTGTGCTGTCTTCGTGGCGGCTGCAGCGGCCCACGAGGTTCTCGCCCAGACCCCGCAGCTCGATGCCCGCCCTCTCGACGAGCTGCCTGACCGGAATTTCTCGCTTGATGCGCTCGAGCAGGTGGTCGGGAATCCGCGGCATGGAAGCCTCCTCCGTCGTCAAACCCTGTCAAGGGGGGTCGAGCAAAAAAGTAGGGTCGGGTTTTTGGCCATCGATCGTTGACGGTAACGTACAAGCTATGTACGCTAGCGTCAAGTGCTCCACCTTCTCCCCGCTCCACGCGCACCTACACTCGAAGCCATGCCGAGGCCGAGGCGAAAGATGGACTTGGAATCAGAAGGACTCGGAGGCCGAATCCGGCGGCTTCGCGTCGCCAAAGGTCTCACTCAGGATGCCCTCGGGGAGCGGGTGGGACTCTCCCGCCGGATGGTTGCGTACTACGAGGTACAGGGGGGTGAGCCCCGCCCCGAGCTTCTCCTCAAGCTCGCTTCGGCGCTCGGCGTTTCCGTCGACGTCCTCGCAGGCCTCAAGCCCACGCCGATGGCTCCTTCGGAGCCTCCGGTCAGCCCACGTCTGCTCAGACGCATCAAGAAGCTCGAGGAGCTTCCCGCTCACGACCAGAAGGCCGTCCTGCGCATGATCGACATGATGGTCGAGGCGCGCCGCAAGACCGCTTGACGATCGAGACTCTTCCTCTCGTGATCGCCCCGGTTTCTGGCGCATAGTTCGGGTGATGAGACACGCCTTCGCGGTCGAGCTACCCGCTCCCGCTCCGCCCATCGCCGGCGAGTCCCCCTCTTCCTATGCGGCCCGCGCGGGTGAGCTCTACCTCGGCTCCCAGCACCAGGACGCGCGCCGCGCGCTCGGGCAGTTCTTCACGACTCCCGACGTGGCGAGGTTCATGGCCCGCATGGCTCGCCCCGGCCGCAAGACCCGCACGGTGCTCGACCCGGGCGCGGGCTCGGGCATCCTGGCCTGTGCGCTTCTCGAGGAGCTGCCCGCCGAGGCTGGGCCGGTTCACGTCCTGGCCTATGAGGTCGACCCCGGCCTCGCCCGCGTCTGCGAGGCGTCGCTGGCTCACGCCCAGCTCTGGCTCTCGAGCCGTGGGACGGCGATGACGTTCGAGGTGCGCTGCCGCGACTTCGTCTCGGAGAACGGAGGCTTTCTCGCAAGCTCGCTCTTCGACGTGGCCCCGGAGCAGCTCTTCGATGTTGCGATCCTCAATCCTCCCTACTTCAAGCTGACGAAGTCCGATCCGCGGGCCAGGGCAGCGGCCGAGATCGTTCATGGCCAGCCCAATATCTACGCGGCCTTCCTGGCGATCGCGGCCCGGCTCCTCGGCCCGCGCGGCGTGATGGTGAGCATCACGCCCCGGAGCTTCGCGACCGGGGACTATTTCTCGAGGTTCCGCGAGTACCTCTTCCGTCAGGTGTCGCTCGAGGGAATCCACCTCTTCGCTTCGCGCTCCTCGGCCTTCGAGAAGGACGCGGTCCTTCAGGAAAACGTGATTCTGAGAGCGCGCAAGGGACTGCCGATTCCCACGGTGCGCATCTCGACGAGCGCGGGGACGGCCGATCTGTCCCGCCCGCGCTCGCGGCAGGTCCCCGTGAGTGAGGTCCTGGACGCGAGAAAGGGCTTCACGCTCCACATCCAGGCCGAGGACGCCGACGACGACGTCCGTCGTTTCGTTTCCTCCTGGCCCGAGACGCTGGGCTCTTTGGGCCTCCTCGTTTCGACCGGGCCGGTCGTGGCCTTTCGGGCTCGCCCTTTCCTTCGCCACCATGGTCAGTCGGGCGCCGTGCCGCTTCTGTGGCTGGCTCACGTGCAGCAGATGCAGGTGGTCTGGCCGCTTCCCAAGACGTCCAAGCCGCAGTTCATGGAGGCGAGCGCCGCTTCGGAGAAGCTCCTGGTGCCCCGCGGCAACTACGTCGTGATGCGGCGTTTCTCGGCCAAGGAAGAGGCTTGCCGCCTGGTGGCCGCTCCGCTTCTCGAGACCAGCATCGCGGGCGCCGCGCTGGGCCTCGAGAATCACCTCAACTACGTCTACAGACAGCGCGGCGCGATGAGCCCCGAAGAGACGACGGGGCTCGCGGCCGTTCTGGGGAGCTCCTTGCTGGATCGCTACTTCAGGCTCTCGAATGGGAGCACCCAGGTGAATGCCACCGAGCTGCGCCGCTTGCCGCTTCCGAGGGCGGAGGATCTGAAACGCATCGGGCTCGAGGTCCTGGACTCGGCGGACGGCCCCGCCGCCGCCGGGTCGATCGTCGAGAAGGTGCTGGATCTGCCCACGACGCTCCGCGCGAAAGGCGCCGATGCGTAGGGGCCGCCTCGGCGAGGCGCAAGCAATCCTCGCGGCTCTTGGGCTACCGCCCGCTCAGCAAAACGAGATCTCGGCGTACACGCTGATGGCGCTCGCCGAAGTGGACCGCCGCACTCCCTGGGCCGCGGCCAAGCGGCGGTCCCTGCGCATTCACGGGATGCTGACGTTCATGAGCGAGAAGCTCGGCAAGAAGTACGCGGAAAACACCCGCGAGACGATCCGCCGGCAGGTCATCCATCAGCTGGTCCTCGCTCACGTGGCCGACCGCAACCCGGACGACCCCAGCCTTCCCACGAATCACCCGCGCACGCACTACGCGATCAGCGAGGCCGCCCTCGCCGTCTTGAGAGCTCATGGCTCCAGCTCCTTCGCCGAGGCCGTGCAGGCTTTCCACGGCAAGAGACCGTCGCTCACGGAGCTCTATGCGGCCCATCGAGCGTCGACCCGCGTTCCCGTGGTCCTGCCTTCGGGAAAAGAGATATCGCTTTCCCCCGGCCGCCACAACGAGCTTCAGGCCGTCGTGCTCACTGAGTTCGCGCAGCGCTTCACCCCGGGAGCGACGCTGCTCTATCTCGGTGACACGGAAGAGAAGCACCTCGTCGTCGACCGCGCGGCCCTGGCCGCTCTCGGCGTTCCCGTCTCCGTGCACGACAAGCTCCCCGATGTCGTCCTCCACGTGCCGGAGCGAGGATGGCTCGTTCTCATCGAGGTCGTCACCTCACGCGGCCCCGTCTCCCCCAAGAGGAAGCTCGAGCTCGAGGCTCACCTCGCCGGCGCGACGCCACACCGGATCTACCTCTCGGCTTTCCCCGACTTCAGAGAGTTCAAAAAGCACCTGGACAACATCGCTTGGGAGACCGAGGTCTGGATCGCCGAGATGCCCGGTCACATGATCCACTTCAACGGCGACAAGTTCCTCGGCCCGGCGGCCCCAGCGGCGGCCGAAGGAGTCCGCTGACTCGAAGCGGCTCGCGCGACATGGTGAAGAGCTACGCCTTGCCCTTCCTTCGGCGCTGAATGTCGTCTTCGTAGGACCAGCCGCGGGTTCCTTCGGGAAAAATCTCGTTGCCGACCCACTGCTCCTCAGCGCCGGGTTCACTGAGCCGCGCGCCGGGGGCAGCCGTGTGATCGACGCGAGCGTCGCCCTTGATCATCAGATAACCGTCGACATACTCCAGCTCAACGCCCCGGCTCTGCGCGGTGGCTCTCGCGATCTCAAAGGCGCCCTCACGCGCCCCTTCGTGCGGTCTGATCGCCAAAATGCCTTCACGGATCCATCGGTAGTCGGCGCGCAATCCTCCGTTCGGGTTCTCTAGGATGCTCGCTCCGGCCTCGGCGCCTATCCTTCCGAAGAGACTCCAGCCCTCAAGGTGACGTTCGATAGGGAAGAAGGGATGTGGACTTGCGTTCATTTCACGCCTCCGAATCAAACATCACCCACTCGGGGCGTTTCGTCAAGGATCCGACTTCCTTCGACTGTAGATCTCCCCCTAAAGGCACCGCCCGAGACCGACCAGAGAGGGACCGACCGGAGAATGACCGCTCTCGCCGGCTCCGGGGAAAGGCGTGTTCGCGCCGGGCGCTCAGCAGGGTCCGCGCCGGGCTCGGGCCCGGCACGTCCCCTCGCATCCGTACCGCGCTGCGTCACTACGGCCGGATCAGCGGCCTTCGTGCCGCATCGCGTCACGGCCGCTGTCCGATAACCGCTTGTTATCGGACCCGGGGCTTTTCCTTTAAGCGCGTCCGCTCCGCGGCCGCGGGGCACGCCGTTCCCCTTCGCGTCGCGGCCTTCGGCCGCGCCGTTTGTACATAACCAAAGGCTATGTCAAACCGGCGAGAGCGCACGGTGCGCGCGGACGCCGCCGCGCGGGCTCTTTGTCTAGCTGCGCGCGCCTTCGGCGCGGGCTGGAAGCTCATAGCCCTGTCACGCCCTTCGCTATCGCCGCGCGACGCGTCGCTTCGGGCGCCGCGACGCTCGCCGCGAAGGTCGCGCCAGGGCCGCAATCGGCTCCGCTCTCGCCCTCCTGGTCCGCACCTCGCCGCCGACAGCCCCGGCACCGCTTCGGCGTCCGCTTCGCGGCCGCGGCTCTTTCACGCGCTGGTCATGCCGCTCGCTCCTGCGGCCTTCGGCCGCGCGAGCGGCCCGCCAGCGCCGCCTTCGGCGCCGGAGTACGGGGGTTCAGCAGCTAAGGAAAGAGCAGCCAGCCAGGAGGCGCCAGGACGGCCGCTCGTCTCGAGGCTCGCATCTCCACGCCGGACGCCCGATCGCCGTTCCTGCGGGCTCCTGTGCGCGCAGTCCGCCATCGTGAAGCGGTCCGCGGGGAGCACCGGGACCGACGAGGTGTCCGTTTCCCGTCGCTCCGGCCGCGCCCCGAAGAGATGGCCGAATACGCGGACCTCGTCCAGGGCCTTCGGCCGCTTCGCGGCGAGCTCCGCTCGCCCTGGACAAGCTCCACGTCTTCGGCCCCACCCCTGATATCGAGGAGATGCGTTCGCATCTCCTCGTTGCCGAGGAGCTCGTCCAACTCGATTTCATCTTGAGTGTCCCGCCCTGACCCAGGGCGGGAAATCCCATTTCCCGCCATAGAAGCGTCTTGGCCACCGCGCGGAGGGAGTCAAGCCCGGAGCGAAGCGCAGTGGCTTGACGCCCGAGCACGGTGGCCTACGGCCCGCCGCTGCGCGGCGGGCTCTCTTCGGACCTTCCCGCTCGCGATCCCGATATCGGTTTCCACGATTCCTAACTCCGGCCGCGAGCGCAGCGAGCATCCGCCGGCGAAGCCGGCTAGGTAATCCGGCTAGGTAACCGGCTGGCACGAGGACGCCGGGTGCGCGGGGGCGAGAGCACAGGCCCCGGCGAGCACCACAGCACCGCCCCGCGCACTCCTCGCGGAGGTAGTGCCAGCCGCTTCAAATGCCCGCGCCGCCAGGCGCGCTCAGGAGTGGTTCTTTCTCACGGGCTGGCGCGACGGGTGCCGCGCTCCACGCACTCGGCGTGACAGCCGATGATCGCTCGCGCCGTCAGGCGCGCTCTGCTCTGCGCGCGGCGTGGTCCGCGCGCAAGCCGCGGGGTGCCGGGGGGCCAGGGCACGCTAACTCCGCGTTATGTAAATACCGCGCGCTCCACTCCCAGCGGAGGAATCGTTCGGTGCTCGCCGCGGCTTCGCCGCGTGCGCCCTTCATCGCGCGGTTTTACATAGCGCGAAGTTTGCGGGCCCCGTAGGGCCAGGCCGCAACTCCCTCCGGCGTCGCCAAGGTGGTGACGCGCTTCCGCGCGGCCGAGCGTAGCGAGGGAACACCACCTTGACGGCGCCGCACGTTGCGGCCTGGCCTGGCCCCCTGCGCGCCCCGCGGCTTCCTTCCCAGGTCGGTCCACCCGCGGGACCTCAGTCGAGCGCCGGCCGATCGAACAGCCCTCGGACCAGTTCTCATATTTCAGTACTCAAGGTCGCCGGTTAGGTCCAGCAACCAATCTAGGAAGGATGAGAAGGCAGGAAAGAGACGGCTTCTCGGAGGCTTCTGTGGTGAAAAGTCCGTGTCATAGACCCCAATGGTGTCATCGCCGTGCAGCACAAAGAGGTCTGCGTACATTCGCCCAATCACGAGACTTCGACTGGGCATGTCTTCCCAAACCTCGCGCTGCGTTTCCGTTAGCTGTACCGCCAAGGGCTCCTCACCCTCGAGACCAAGCAGCTCTATCTGAGCAGGGTGGATATTCAGATTCCCATATCGCAGGGCGAAATCCCGAAGATCCGCCGAAAGCGGTCCGCCTCGAAACGCCTCCAGCCTGAGGAGACACGGGAGCGCGTTCGTTCCCCATCGTTCGGCTCGACCCGCGTTCAGCCTCTCTTCGATTTTAGGAAATGTGTCCACCGGCTTACTTGCCATGGTCTGGATCCCCCGGCAACGACAGATTCTTCGTAGGCGCCGGACTGTAGGCCCCCGTCCTCCAACGCCAATAGGCGTGTTGCTCCTTGATGAAGGCGTCCTTCCACGCGGGGTTATCTGTCCGCCATGATTCGCTCTCAAGTTTGTGTGGGACCTTTCCGTGGGTCGGCCTCCACAGCTCCACTACCGCTCCTCGCGCGTCCTGATTCACGTGGTGGAGAATGATGTCGTCGTAGCCTGGCTTTGCGGCGCTCAGCCGCACAGGCGTATACCCGCGCTCTGCGGCCTCGAGATTCGTCTTGCCCGCCATCGGGGCCTTGGGGGGCCGCACAAGATCCCAGTCGATGTCGGCCCTCTGATAGACGCGCCTCTGCCATGGAGTGACAACTCGAACCCAGCGAAGTACGGGAGATTGCACGGGATCCTCGGCAGATGGCGGATTCGCTCTCGGCCTTTGAGGTGCCCTCGCGGGGCCCCTGGGCGCCCCGGGGGCCTTCTTGACTCGAAGGCCTCTCGCCTGCGGCGGGGTCGCACCCGCTCTACCCCTACCAAGCGTCGCTAGATTCCGGAGAGTGTCGAGTTCGCCAAGGAGCCGGTCTTCGCGCTCTTGGCGCTCCAACCAGGCTGCCGCCCGTTCGCCTTCGAAGATGGCGTCAAAAATGGATTCTGATTCGCAGCCACCCCCCAGACAACGAACCAGGTTTTCCCCTGGACTCACAAGATCGACCCGCTCGCTATTGCCTTCATGATCCACCCCCGGCAGCCAACCGGGGTTGTCAGGGGCCAGCACTATCAGCCCCAAGGGGTCAGCCTTCCAGTAGTTGCCGACACCCCAGGCGTACTGGTTCATGGAGTCGGGGAATCCAAGCGGATCAGCGCTGACGAAGGAGCCGGTCTCTGGGTCGTACCAGACTCCGA
>JAEUQS010000617.1 GCA_016789625.1 Acidobacteriota bacterium
GAGGCGGGAGGAGAAGCTCAAGGAGCTTCTCGCAGTGCAGCGTTCGGAGGCGATCGCCCTCAGCAGCGACTCGGTGGCCTACGCGAACCTGAAGGTCGAGCTGGCCACGAAACGGGGCCTCCTCGACACGCTCCTCAAGAAGCAGTCCGAAACCGAGGTCAGGTCCCGCCTCTCCGGCGTGAGGCAGGGCAACGTCCGGGTCGTGGAGCGTGCGCTCGTTCCGAAGGCCCCGGTGTGGCCCTCCTATCGCGCGTCCCTTCGCAACGGCCTCGTGGCCGGCTTCGTGCTGGGGCTCGGCCTCGCCTGGTTGCGCATGCGCATGGACCGCAGCCTCACGACGGCCGAGGAGGTGCAGCACGCGCTCCACCTGCCGACGCTCGGCGTGATCCCGGCGCTCGCCGGCGGCAAGCACGGCTACGGCTACGGGTACGGCTACGGGCGCTCCCGGTTCCGGAGGAAGAAGCTCGTCGCGCTTCCCCCGATCGCGGCCTCGGGCGCCGCCAGGTCCCAGGTGGAGTTCCACGCTCACGAGCACCCGCGCTCGACGGGCGCCGAGTGCTACCGCGCCCTCCGCACCGCGCTCCTCCTTTCGCGCGCGGGCGGCGTGAAGAGCATCGTGGTGACCTCCGGAATGCCCGGCGAGGGCAAGACCTGCACCGCCGTGAACCTCTCCACCGTCCTCGGCCAGCTGGGCCTCAACGTGCTCCTCGTCGACTCGGATCTCCACCGGCCGCGCCTCCACCAGATTCTCGGGATCTCCAACGCGCGCGGGCTCGCATCGGCGCTCGCCAAGCCGGAGACGCTCGCGGCCTCGCTCCAGGCCACGAAGCTCCCGGGCGTGACGGTGCTGCCCGCGGGGCCGGGCGCCCCCAATCCCTCGGGCCTCCTCGCGTCGGATGGAATGCGCCGGCTGCTGCGCAGCCTGGAAGATCAATACGACCTCGTGATCCTGGACTCACCGCCCGTGCTTCTCGTGGCCGACGCCCTCGTGCTCGGCTCGCTCGCCAATGGCGTCGTCGTCACCGTTCACGGTGGGGAGACCACCGTCGATCAGCTGGCCAAGGTCCGCGACCGCCTCCAGCTCAACCGCATCAACATCCTGGGGGTCGTCATCAACAACCTTCGTGAAGAAGCCCTTCGTTACGGGAACCGCGGCTACTACGCCGCCGGCGATGCCTACGCTCCCGCCTACGGGGATCGGCGTGAGGTCGCGGAATCGTGAAGCGGTCCTTCCGGACCTTCCTCTCCCTGGGGCTGAGCCTGACGCTTTCGCTTCCGGCCTTCGGACAGGCACCTCGTCCCGAGCCGGGCAAGCTCCACGTCTTCAAGGGCACGGGAGGCGTGGTGCTCGAGCACCAGCTGCCCGAGGGCTTTCCCGACGACGTGAACCCCCGGCTGTTCGCGACCTTCACCTCGCCCGTGCCGATGGCCACGATGGTCGTGCTGTTCCGGGCGGTCACGGACGAGTGGGAGAAGGACAGTGACGAACGCATCAAGAAGGGCTGGGGGCGGTACGAGCACTACGTCGAGATGCGGCTGGATCCCGTCACGGGCAAGCAGCGGGCGCTCCTCCCGGTTCCGAAGAGCGGCACCACCGTCGCGTACTACCGGATCATCGGCCTCGACACGGCAGGCGGCGACGTCGACACCGGCGACCTTCAGATGCGCGTGGACGACGACTACGACCTCGAGCTCACCGACGCCGAGAAGGTCCTGGCAAAAGAGCTGGTGATCGGGCAGACCGGCGACGTGCAGGACGAGATCCCGCGCGGCTGGAAGTGCGACGGCGTGATCTCCCAGATCGAGCCCGACGGCACCCTGAAACCCGCCGGCTGCGGCGGCGCGTTCCCCTGGTGGATTCCCGTCGTCGTCG
>JAEUQS010000685.1 GCA_016789625.1 Acidobacteriota bacterium
GCTCCCCTTGCCGGCCCGGGGCGCCCCGTCCAGATCGGTGCGGGTGACCCTGATGTCGGTCGCGTCCGTCTCGAGCAGGAAGCTCGCGGGCACGGCGAGCCGCGCCTCGACGGCCACGAAGCCGAGCCGGAACCCGCGCGAGGCCGAGCGCGTCTCGCCGCCCTCGTCCGTCACGTCGGCCGACACGCTGTAGCGGTACGTCACGCCCTTCTGGGCGTCGGGCTTGCCGCCGCCCAGCTCCTTGGCGCGGGGCGTGAACGCCAGCTCGAAGCTGCCGTCTTCCCGGAGGTTCGAGGTACCGGACGCGACGATCTGCGATTTCGTGCTCGGGCCCATGCCGCCCCACCACCACGAGTCCCACCACCACGGGTAGACGGCCTCGCGGCTCACGCGCCACTTCACGGTGCCGTTCGTGACGGGCAGCCCGAAGTAGTAGCGGGCCTCCCCGCGGAGCGTCGCGGGACGGTTGAGGCGCAGGGCCTCCTTGGGCTCCTTCAGCTCGGCCTCGAACGTCGGGCGCTTGTACTCCTCCACCCGGAAGGCCGCGTTCCCGCCCAGCGAGCTCTGGATCTGCCACTGGCCGAGCAGGCGCCCGGTGGGGATGCTCAGCTCGCCGGCGGCAGAGCCGAACGCGTTGGTCTGGAGGAGAACCGAATCGACCTTCTGGTAGTTCGCGTCGAGCAGCGTGATCGTGACAGCCGTGTTCGGGAGGGTCTCGTACTTGGCGTCCTTGGAGCTGCCGCGGTAGCCCACGACCTTGAAGAAGAGCTTCTGCTGCGGGCGGTAGATGCTGCGGTCGGTGTAGACGAGGGAGTTCGTCACCGTGCCGGGAACGGGCTGTCGCCAGAACGCGAGGTAGCGTGGATCGAGCGCGAGGTCGTCGCCCTTCCGCGCGAGCACGAAGTGCTGGTTCCGCGTGCGCTCCTCGGCGAACGGGAACGTCAGCAGGCCTTCGGCGTTCGTCGCCTTCCTGGCGACCTCAGAATGGCCTTCCTGCCAGTCGTAGCGCCAGAGGGACACGTCGGCCCCGGCCACGGCCTTGCCCGAGCCGCCGGCCACCGTGAAGACCTCGAGGTCGCCGTCGGTCTCCGCGCGCGTGAGGAGCACGAGATCGCTCGCGAGGAAGAACGTCGCGTTGAGCTGGTTGGGCGACTGCGCGAAGCTCCGGAGCACCGACGCCACGACCACGTAGAAGCCCTTCTTCTCGATCGCAGGCGTCACGAACGTGCGGTGCAGCTTGAAGTCCGGAGTCTTCGGAAGCGCCGTGCGCCATTCGGCGACGGGCTTGGCGTTCTTGAGCAGCTCCTCCAGCTCGTTTCCGTTGGGCAGCAGGTTGTAGTCGCGTGCCGACTTCAGCCGCTTCTCGAGATCGAACGGGTACGCGCGAAAGAAGATCTCGTCGAGGTTCTTGTGGGTGACCTCGAACGAGCGCTTGCCGTTGGCGTCGGTCGACATGGCGGCGAGCTGATACGCGGGAGCCTCGATGGACGCCACGATCGACGCGCACTTCTGCGCGCCCGGAGTGCCGGGGTAGGCCTCGGCGCCCTGTTTCGCGAGCTGGCGAGCGCGCACGAGGTTCCCCTGCGTCACGACGATCTCGGCCAGCTCGCCCATTCCCATGGCCCACCAGGAATCGCCGCGATACGCGGGGAGCAGCGTCTCGAGGTGCTTGCGAATGCGCTCCAGGTCGTCCTCGTCGGTGAACGAGGCGCGGAGCCTGCGGCTGCGCTCGAGGCGGGCCTCGAGCTGCGCGGCGCCGCCGTCCTCGTGCCAGGCCTCGAGGTCGTCGAGGAGCGCGCCGATCTTCACGAGGGGATGGACGCTCCGGTCGGTCAGCGCGATCGCGCCGCTCCGGGAGGGATCGCCCGCGAGGAGGGCCGCGAGGTCGAGGCGGTAGACCTCGTTCTGCTGCTCGGCCGTCCAGCCCTGCGTGTTCGCGAGCAGCTCGACGAAGAGGTACGTCGCGGCATCCCTCAGCGTGCCGCGCACGTTCTCGGGATACGTGTTCGCGTCCATGTACTCGGCGAGCCTCTTGACGGGCTCCTTACCGAGCGCCTCGCGCTCCTTCCACACCTCGGCGTAGGCCTTCTCGGCCTCGGCCCATATCTCGTCGCGCGTCCAGGCCTTGAGGTCGACGACGCCCTTCGTGTCGACCTTCTCGCGCTTGCCGATCTCCCAGGAATAGGCCTGCTGGTACGTCACCAGAGAGTGGCCGTAGAAGAGCTGCAGCGTCGCGCGCGACAAAGAGCCCTTGGGCCACGGCTCCTCGCGCAGGAAGCGCACGGCCGTTTCGTAGCCGTGGAGCGCCGTGCGGAGCTGCACCTCGCGGATGAGCGCCTTGGTCCACTCGGGCTCGTTCTCGGCCTGCCGGGCCTGGAGGCGGAGACGGGAAACCTCTTTCGAGGCCTCCTCCATCTTTTGCTCCTCGATGAGCCTGTCGACGGCCTTCCAGGACGGTGCCTTCATCTCTCCTCCGGTTCGCGCCGCGGCTGGCGTTGGCTTCGGCTTCGGACGCACCCCCTGCTGGTTCTGCGCCCTTACGGACGTGAGCCCGAAGGCCCCCAGCGTGGCCACGAGGGAGGCGGCGAGGACGACGGCGGTCTTCCGGGAGGTCTTGTCGTGTGCCATACCCCAGTCTAGATCGGGGCAGGAGCCGGGAAGTTCCCGCGCGCAGCGACTAGGAAAGCCGGAACGCCGCGACGGCGAGGAGACGGCCCTTGGACGGCACCCGCGCGGCGAGAGCGCGGCAGAGCGACGGCCAGTCGCGCGCGAGGGCGGGCTTGCCGCGGAGACCCTCGCGGAACTCGGCCTTCTGCAGACCGCGCAGCTCGTCGCGCCGCGAGAGGAGCAACTCGGCCCACTCGGGCTTCGCCACGCCGCGCAGCGAGATCGCCTCGGCGGTGAAGGCCTCCTCGTGGCGGAAGACGAAGAGCAGCCCCTCTCCCGCAGTGCCCGACTTCTCGAGCTTCACGAGCGCCGTGCGTCCCCGCGGCCCGTCCTCGAGCTCCTGGAACAGCCCTTCCACGAGCGCGTGTCCCGAGGCGAAGAAGTCGATGTCTTCCTTGAACACGGCCTCCTCGCGGGCGAACGTGCCGAGGAACCGGGTGCCGAAGGGAATTCCGGGAACGTGCTCCACGATGGCGTCGGAGCCGAACTCCACGTACCAGGTGCTGCGGCCGGTGCGGCGCGCCGTCTCGAAGCCGAAGAGGTCGGCCGCCGCGAGCGTGAACTTCTCGATCGCCGCGTCGAGGCCCTGCGGAATCCTCTCCAGGATTCCGGCCTCGTGCTCCTTGCGGTAGCCCTGCGCGTGGAGGTGGTGGTAGGCGGCGCTCTGCCGGAGCTTCGCGGCTTCGCGAACCTTGTCGACCAGCTCGTCGACGGGCAGATCCTTGCCGAGGTCGGCGAACCGGCGCGCCTTGTCGAGAACCTGGGCGACCTCGGCGAGGGAGCGTTCGAGCCCGCCGAGCGGCTCGCGGAACAGGCCCATGCGCTCGTACAGCGCGACGAGCTGCGCGCCGAACCCCGAGGGCGGACGGAAGTACACGATCTCGACGGGCATCTTGCGGCTGATGCGGTCCAGCCGTCCGATGCGCTGCTCGACGGCGGCGGGGTCCGACGGCAGGTCGAACAGCACGATCCTGCGGCAGAACTCGAAGTTGCGGCCGTCACCGCCGGCCTACGAGGAGACGAGGAACGAGGGTCCCTCGGGCCGACGGAACTCGGCCCCCTCCAAGTCACGCCTCTCAGGCGTGAGCTCCTCGTGGAAGATCGCCACGCGCTTCTGCGTGGCCGTCTCGAGCCGCGCCTTCAGCGCGGTGAGCGTCGTGAGGTCGTGGCAGAAGATGAGCGTCTTGCCCTCTTCGGCACCGCCCTTGGCGAACACGGGCGCGCGTTCCACGAGCCATTCGAGGCGCGCGTCGCCCTTGTCCTTCTCCTCGTCGCCCGTGAGTCCCAGCTCCACGTGGGGGATGTCCAGCTCGATCGGAATGGGGACGCGTGGCGGCAGCCCGCCGATGTCCACGCGGCGCGTCGCGCTCGTGCAGGGGGGTAGCGGCTTGCCCTTCTCGAGAGCCTTGAGGAAGGCCTCTTCGCTCTTGTACGCGTCGGGCCGCACGAGCTCGAGCAGGCGAAAGAACCCGTGCGTGTCGGCCTCGAGCGGAATCGCCGTGAGCAGGAGGAGATGCTCGGCGTTGAGGGCCAGCGGAGCGATCGCCCGATAGGCATCGTTCCCGGCGTCTCCGCGGGCGCGCTCGAGACGGTGGGCCTCGTCCACCACGAGGAGGTCGATGCCCGACTCCAGCGCCTGCGCCGGAAGCCGCGGGTCGGCGACGAGGTCTTCGATCGCGATCACCACGCAGTCGTGCGCCTCGAAGACGTTGAAGTCCTCGCCGTGCTCCTTGGCGACGTCCTCGCGGCGGCTCTTGTCGAGGAGCACGAACGTCTGGTGGAACTTGCGGTAGAGCTCGCCGAGCCACTGCACCGTGAGCGTCGACGGCGCGACCACGACGACGCGATACGCCCTCTCGGTGCGCACGAGCCGCGACAGGATGAGGCACGCCTCGATCGTCTTGCCGAGGCCCACCTCGTCGGCGAGGAGCCAACGGACGGGGTCTTCGAGCGTCGCGCGCTCGGCGACGTGGAGCTGGTGGGGGAAGAGCTCGATGCGGCCGCCCAGGAACGAGCCGAGGCCGCGCGCCTCGCGGATCTCCTTCAGGAAGAGGCCGTCGACGCGGTTGCGGAACGCGGCCGCCCGGTCCAGCTCGAAGTGAGCGAGCTTCTCGAGGGGATCGTCGGGCAGCTCGAGCGGCCAGAGGTCGCGGTCGTCGGCCACGCGGCCGTCCTCGAGGAGGTAAGTCGACTCCGACGCGCGCTCCTTGACGACCACCTCCTCGCCGGTCGTCTCGAGGAGCGCCTTCTGCCCTTCGATGAAGACCACGGGAACCAGCGCGGTGTCGTCGGAGACGTACGTGAGCTTCGCCCCCGTCTTCGGGAACTCCACCACGATGCGGCGGCCTTCGAGCGCGACGATGCGGCCCGGCCCGAGATCGGGGTTGAATTTGTGGACGAGCTTGTCGCGGAGGCGCCTGGCCAGGAGGGTGGACATGGGGCGCGGATGGTGCACGGAGCGCCCCGGGAGCGCAAGCGTCGCCCAAACCCCCGTTCAGCCGGCGAGGGCCTGGTCGAGGTCCGCGCGCAGATCGTCCTCGTGCTCGAGCCCCACCGAAACGCGGAGGAGATTCTCCGGCGTGGTCGAGCCCGGCCCCTCGCTCGTGGCCCGGTGCTCGAGGAGGCTCTCGACACCGCCCAGCGAGGTCGCGCGCGTGAAGAGCGCCACGCGTGCGCTCACGGCCAGGGTCTCCTCGCGGCTCCCCTTCACCCGGAACGACAGCATCGCGCCGAACGCCGACATCTGCCGGGCCGCGACCTCGTGCCCCGGATGTGACGGCAGACCGGGGTAGTGCACGGCCTCGACCCGCGGATGCGTCTCGAGCCAGGTCGCGAGGGCGTGGGCCGTACGCGCCTGCCGCTCCACGCGGACCGGCAGCGTCCGAAGCCCGCGGAGCACGAGCCACGAGGCGAACGGCGAGGCGACCGCTCCCAGAATGTGGCGCGCGTGGAGCGCCTCCTCGTGGAACAGCCCCGCCTCGCGGAACACGAGCGCGCCCCCGATGACGTCGCTGTGCCCGCCCATGTACTTCGTGGTCGAGTGGAGCGCGACGTCGGCGCCGAGATCGAGGGGCCTCTGGAGCACCGGGGTCGCGAACGTGTTGTCCACCACGACCCGGGCCCCCTTCTCGTGCGCGATCGCCGTGGCCGCGGCGAGATCGGTGATGCCGATGAGAGGGTTCGACGGGCTCTCGAGCCACACGAGCCGCGTCTCGGGCCGCAGGGCCTCCCGAAGGGCGGCGAGGTCGTGCATCGGCACGGCGTCCCAGGTCATGCCCCACTTCGAGAGGTAGTCGCGGGCCGCAGCCCGCACCCCGTAGTAGAGATCCTCGGGAAGCACGACGTGAGCGCCCGCGGGCAGCGCCTGAAGCAGCGCCGACGCCGCACCCATGCCCGACGAGAACGCCAGCGCGGCCGCGCCCCCCTCGAGCGCCGCGAGGGCCGTCTCGAGGCTGCTCTGGTTGGGGTTCGAATCCCGGATGTAGGAATGCCCCGCCACGGGGTTTCCCAAAGCGTCGCGCCCGAACGTCGTGGAGAGGTGGAGGGGCGGGGCCACGGCTCCCGTCGTCTCGTCCAGATGGCCGCCGGCATGCACCGCGAGCGTCTCGAATCGCA
>JAEUQS010000715.1 GCA_016789625.1 Acidobacteriota bacterium
CGCGAACCGCGCGCGATCCTCGAACAGCTTGCGGAAGCGCCGCAGGCGGAGCACGGTGCGGACCCGCGCTCGGAATTCGAGCGCGTCGACGGGCTTCGTGAGGAAGTCGTCGGCGCCCGCTTCGAGCCCTTCCAGCCGGGCCTTGCGGTCGTCGAGCGCCGTGACCATGACGACGGGCACCTCGGCGAGGCCCTCGTCGGCCCGCAGCTTGCGGAGCACGGCGGGGCCGTCCATGCCCGGCATCATGTAATCGAGCAGGATGAGGTCGGGAGGACGCTGGCGCGCGAGGTCCAGCGCCGAGGCGCCGTCGCCCGCGAACGCGAGCTCACAGTCTTCGTCTTCGAGAACCGCTTCCATGGCGTCCCGGCTGAACGGGTCGTCGTCGACCACGAGGACGAGGCTTCGTTCCGACATGCTGGTTGTCGAGTTTAGATCCCCGGGCTCACGGCTCGATGATCAATCGAGGGGATTCGGGACCGGAGCGTTTCCCGCGAGATCGCAGAGGGCTTCGAGCAGCACGTGGACGCCCTTGTGGAGATCCCCGATCTCGATCTTCTCGTCGGCTTCGTGTCCCGGGTAGGGCGTCTTCGGGAACCACATGCCGAACGCGATGGCGTGGGGCAGCCGCTTCGCGTACGTGCCGCCGCCGATCACGGCTTCCTTGGCCGCTTCGCCCGCGCCGCGCTTGTAGGCCGCGAGGAGCCGCTTCACGAGCTTCGACTTCGGGTTCACCTTGTAGGGCTCGTCGTCATAGAAGCCGGTCGCCACGAGGCTCGCGCCCGTCTTCGCGTTGAACTCCGCGACCTGCTTCTCCATCTGGGAACGCAGCTCGGGGCCCGTGAGCGGGGGCGGGCGCCGGATGTTCGTCGTCAGGGTGATCTTGCCGGGCTCCGGCGTCGTGACGGTCGCGACGTTCACGAGGAAGCGGCCCCAGAGGGCGTCTTTCTGCGTGAGGCCGAGACCGGTGCCGAAGAGGTCGGGGCCGCCGGCTTTCTTCGCGAACGCGAGGAGGTCGGCGAACCCGGAGGCCGGCAGCTCGCCATCCAGGATGCCCGCGAGCCCCACGAGCGCGTTGCGTCCGCCTTCGAGGTTCATTCCCGAGTGCGCGCTCGTGCCGAGCGTCGTGACCTCGAGCGTGTCTCCCGTGGGGACGCTCATGAGGCCGATGGCGCCGCTCCGCTTGGCGCGCAGCTTCTCGACGAACGGATTCCAGTCGGCCGTGCCCGACTTCCATTTGAGCGTCGCCACCGCGCGGTCGGGCACGATGCTCGGGCCGGTTCCCGCTTCCAGCTTCACGATGTCGAACGGCAGGGCCGAGGGGCCGCGCGGTCCGCTCGCGGTGGTGACGATCAGGGCGTTCCAGGCCTTCTCGCCGACGACCGCGGGGAACACCGCGTCGAGGACGAGGCTCAGGTCGGGCGCCTTGCTCGAGGCGAGGTACGTCCTGATGTCGGCGTTGTCGCTCTCTTCGTCGCTGCCCACGAGGAGCCTCACGGTGTGGGTGAGCGGCGGACCGGCGTCCTTCAGGGCCTTCATCGCGAGGAGCGCCTGCACGAGCGGCCCCTTGTCGTCCGCGACGCCCCGGCCATAGAGCATCCCGTCCGCGACCCGGCCCTCGAACGGCGGCTGCGACCACGCGCCCTCTTCCGCCGGCTGCACGTCGCCGTGCACCACGAGGCCGAGGACGGGAGCCCCCTCGGGGCCCGGCAGCTCGATCTCGGTGACGAGGCCCTTGTCGCGCACGGTGAACCCCAGCTCGGTGCCCACGCGCTTGAGCCAGTCTTTCTGCTTCTGGAACGCTTCGGCGTTGCCCTTCACCGTGGGGAACCGCACGACCTCCTGGAGCAGAGGAACCAGCCGGCCCTGGAGCTCGGCGTCGTATCTGGCGCGCGCGGCGGTGGCGTCTGAAGCGAGAACGGGCAGCGAGGCGGTGAACGCCAGGCTGCCCGCGAAGAGGACTGCCGCGATCCTGCTCATATGAGGATGCGGAAATTGTACGCCTTTCGTTCTAGGCGAGAACTCCCACGGCGCCGCCGCGGGCGTGCGCGACGGTGTCGTACACGGGAGCGCACCACGTGCGGTAACGCGCGACCTTGCCCCGCACGACGTCGAAGTAGAGCGAGCGGAGCCGCGACACGAGCGGTCCCATGCGGCCCGTTCCGACGAGCCGGTGATCGACCTTCGTGATCGCCGCGATCTGGACGCCGGTGCCGGTGAAGAACGCCTCGTCGGCCAGGAACAGCTCCGTGCGGTCGATGGGCCGCTCGACGACGGTCGCGCCCAGCTCGTCGCGCAGGAGCTGCATGACGGTGCGCCGCGTGATGCCCTCGAGGATGCCCTCGGTGACGGGCGGCGTCACGACGACGCCGTTCCGCACGAGGAAGAAATTCTCGGCGGACCCTTCGGCGATGTGGCCGGCGGAGTTCAGCACGATCGCCTCGTCGAAGCCGGCGCGCTGGGCGTCGGTCTTCGCGTACGCGGAGTTGACGTAGGAGCCGGCGATCTTGCCGCGCGGCGGGATGGTGTTGTCGTCCACACGGCGCCAGGAGGAGATCGTCACGTGGACGCCCTCCTCCTTGTCGATGTACCGGCCGAACGGCATCGCCACGATCGAGACCTCGGGGGTGAGACCGTGGAGCCGCACTCCGATGCCTTCGTCGGCGTAGTACGCGAGCGGCCGGATGTAGCAGTCTTCCTTGTAGTTCTCGAGCCGCAGCAGCTCACCGAGCTTCGCCACGAGGTCGTCGGCCTCGAACGGGAGCTGCATGTCGAGGAGCTTCGCGGACTGCACGAACCGCTTGAAGTGCTCGTGAGGACGGAACACGAAGAGCTCCTGCTCGTCCGCGTTCCAATAGCCTCGAACGCCGCCGAAGCAGGCCGTTCCGTAGTTCAGGGCGTGGGTCAGGACGCCGACCTTCGCCTCCGAGTACGGAACGATCTGGCCCTTGAAGAAGGCATGTTGGGGAGTCGCCATGGGCTCGCCCTCCTTACCCTCGAACGCTAGTTTCTCGGGGCGTTTTCATCAAGGCCCGGAGGACGGGGGGCCAACCATGGCGAAAAGCTCACGGATGGGGCGTTTTCGGCACGTTTTCGAGGTCCGGCGCCCTCGAAGCGAGAGAAAGAAGGCCCGCCGCGGCCGTGAGGACCGCGAGATCGTCGCGGGAGACCGCCCGCCCGCTCTCGGCGTGATCGGCGACGAGGAGGCCCACGGTGCGGCCCCGGGCGACCAAAGGCGCGACCGCCAGCTCCTGCACGGAAGGCGGCAGCCAGGCGAACCCGAGCGGGGTCTCGCGAAGCGGTCCCGCGGGCACGGTTCCCGCGTCGCGGGAGTCGAGGCGGGCCAGCAGGGCCGGCGCGTCGAGGATGCTCGTACCGGTCTCGCGGACGCGCCGGGCCGCCTCCGCGCTGCCTCCCTCGCTGGCCTCGCCCAGAAGCGTCGTGCCGTCCTCCCCGCGCCGGAGGACGAGAGCCCGATCGAAGAGCGCGCCGGCCGTGAGCGCCCGCAGCACCGCCCGCGCCGCCCCTTCGCCGTCCCGCGCCCGGGCTGCGTCCCGCGAGCCGCCCGCCAGCGCCTCGAGCGCGAGCCCCCGCCGCGCGCTGGCATCCCCGGCGCGGTCGGAAGCCTCGCGGGCCGACTCCAGCTCCGTGCCCAGCGTGTCGGCCAGAGTTCGCACCTCGGCGAGCGCGGCCTCCGAGCGGTCCCGCTCGCGAGCCAGGCGGCGGCTCGAGCGCGCCAGCGCGGCCGTGAGGAGCGGAATGACACAGAGTCCGTAGAGCGCCGGCTCGTCCGGCGCGACGGCGTAGACGGCGGACGCCGTCGCGAGCGCGGCGGCCGCCCCGAGCGCGAGCTCCACGGGGGACCGCCTCACCGGGTTCTTCCAGCGGAACGTCCACTCGCAGGCGCTCGCGCCCTGTCGCTGGCAGCTCGTGGCGGTGACGGTGGACGGCGCGAGGCCCGGATGCGTCCGTTCGGGGATCGACGCGTACGCGCCGCAGAACGCGGGGCAGGACATCTCGAGCCACTCGCCGAGGAGCTCCGGTGGAAGGCCCTCGCGCTGCTTCTCGCTGGACCACCGCAGCACGGCGTGGGTGTCGGAGGTCTCGAGGACCGAGAGGTCGGTGTCCAGGAAGCGCGACGTGACCCGCGGCATGGCCTCGTAGATCCGCCTTATGGGGAACGCGCGAAACAGGGTCGCGAGGCGGGGCGAGGCGGCCGCGGCCCCGCGCTTCCAGTAGAACGCGCGGTCCTCGGCGATGTCGCGGCAGGCGACGTTCACGAAGAGCTCGAACTCGCGCGACCACGAGCGCCCCGTGTCGAGGAGGTCCTCGATGCTGACGTGGTAGGCCTCGTCGCCGATGGCTTCGTTGAGCCGGGCGACGAGCGCGGCGCGCGCCGCGTCCCGGGCGCGCGTGACGCGTTCCTCGAGGACGTGAGGCGGGGCCGAGTCGGGGGTCTCGCGGCGCACGCGCTCCTCCGCGAGCGCCTCGAGCGTGCCGACGGCCATGCGGATGAGCGACGAGCGGGACGCGCCGTGAGGGCGGCCGTCGGGGTCGTAGCTGAACGGCCGTCCGCGGAGCCGCGCGAACGTGATGCGGCGTTCGCGGTCCCCGAGCGCCGCGAGCGTGTCGCGTTTCCCGAGCGGGCACACGCTGGCCGGCGACTCGCGGACGGGGAGTCTCACGAAAGCTCCTCGAGGCTCTCGGCGCTGCCGAGCTTTCCCATGTCGCGCTGGAAGTCCTCGCCGAGGAGGCGCGACAGCGCGCGGTCGGCCAGCCTTCTGCCGTGGGTCTGGCACACGGCGCAGTAGTTCGTCTCGTTGTCGGAATACACGATGCGCTGGACGGGCGCAGCACAATCGGGGCAGGGCTTGCCGAAGCGGCCGTGCACGGCCATGTCGTCCCGGAACGCCGTGACCTTCTCGGGAAACGCGTCGCCGGTCTCGGCGCGGAGCTTGGAGATCCAGTACTGGAGGGTGTCCCTCACGGCCCCGTGAAGCCGGCTCGTCTCCTCGGGAGACAGCTTGGTGGTGAGCGCGAAGGGGGAGAGGCGCGCGCGATGCAGGATCTCGTCGGAATACGCGTTTCCGATTCCTGAGAAAACCCTGGGATCGGTGAGCGTGCGCTTCACCGTGTGGGTCTCGCGGGTGAGGGCTTCCCGAAAGCTCTCGAGAGACGCCGTGAGCGGCTCGAGCCCGCCCGGGTCGAGAGCCGCGAGCGCGGCTTCGCCGCGCACGAGCCGGAGCCAGGCCCGGCGCTTCGTTCCCGCCTCGGTGAGGAGCAGGGAGCCGTTCTCGAAATCGAAGGACGCCAGCCCGCGTTTTCCCGGCAGCTTCGGCGGCCAGACGTCTTTGGGCAGTCCGGAAGGCTCCTTCCAGTGGAGACGCCCGGCGATCATGAGATGGAGCACGAGAAAGAGGTCGGGCTCGAGCCCGAGCACGATGCGCTTCCCGAGGCGGCGCACCGAGGTCACGGCGCGGCCCGAGGCCTCACGCAGGGGCGGCTCCACGGAGCGCACGAGGAACGGGTTGCCGAGGCGGACGCCGAGCAGCCGCCTGCCCGACGTGCGCCTCTCGAGGTGCTCGAGATACAGCGCGATGTCGGGCAGCTCCGGCATGTCTACGCCCGGGTCATGCCCGCGCCGTGAGCGCGCCCACGAAGAAGAACGGATACGTCTCGGCGACGCGATCGACGTCCGGCGTCACCTGGACGTTTCCGAGCCCCGCGTGCTCGAACGACGCGCGCCAGGCCGCGGGCGTGAGGAAGCCGTGATTCGGACGGCGGGTCCCGTGCAGCCCGACGTTCGTGAAGCTCTCGAGGAAGTTGAAGATGAACTCCACGTAGATGGGCGTGTCGACGTGCGTGGGTCTCAGGCACTCGGAGACCGCGACGAGGCCCCCGGGCTTCACGGCGGCGCGGGCCTCGCGGAGCACGAAGTCCAGGTCGGGCGCGACGTGGAAGCAGTTCACGGAGTACACGGCGTCGAACGACCCGGGCACGATTCCCTGCGGCTCCCACGGCCTCGTCATGTCGAGCTTCAGAGCGCAGACCTCGGCGCCACGGGCGGCGGCCCGGGCCGCGCGCTCGCCGCGGCGGAGGAACGTGGGCACGACCTCGGTGAAGACGTAGCGCGCCACGCGGCCCTCGAGGCTCCGGAGCGCGAGCTCGGCCGCGCTGCCGCACCCGCCGCCGACCTCCAGGATCGACCCGCCCGGAGGCAGCTCGCGAGAGAGCGCCAGCGCTCCGAGCTCGTTGTTCACGCTGTAGAGCAGGTTGTCGTTCGAGAAGTAGCGGAACCAGAGAGGGAGCCGGATCGGCGAGAACAGGATCTCCTCCCCGGACTTCTCCCCGCGGAAGAACGCCGGTCCCTCGGCCACGAGAAGGGACACGATCTCCCCGCCGACGGAGGCCTCGGGAACCTCGGCGAGCGCCTGCGCGCAGGCCTCGGGAGAGGCCGGCGCCGCCCCCGTGCGGTGGTAGCGGTCGCCGTGACGGGCGAGGTAGCCGCGCGTCTCGAGCTTGCGCACGTGGTACCCGAGCGCGTGCTCGGCGCGAGCCACGACGCCCAGCTCGCGAGGGTCGAACGAAGGCCCGGAGAACGCTCCGAGGGCGTCGAGGTTCGCGAAGCAGGCCGCGTCCACGAGGCTCTCGAAAAGCTCGGTCGCGAAGAGGAAGCGGTGCGTGAACAGCTTCTCGACCGAGTCGTCGGCAATGGCCGCGGTCACGCGGGCGTGGTCTTCCTGAGTCCGTGACGTCACGGCCGGATGATAGCGAGCGGGCTCCTACAATCGGGAAATGCAGATCGTCGTGATTCGTCACGGTGAGAGCGAAGGCAACGTGGCCGCGACCCTCCAGGGCTGCCGCCTCGATCTCCCGCTCTCCCCCAGAGGCCTCCGCCAGGCCGAAATGCTCGCCGTCCGGCTCGCCGGTGAGAACGTGGACCAGGTGTTCTCGAGCCCCATGGTGAGGGCCCGCGCCACGGCCGAGGTCGTCGCGGCTCCTCACGGAGTCCCTCTCGTGCTGGATCCGTCGATGGTGGAGTTCGACTGGGGCGAGTGGACGGGGCGCCCCCTCGACGAGGAGATGGAAGGCCGCGTGGCCGAGCTCCGCGCGCGCTGGCGCACCGGCGACACGCGGGTGACGGCTCCGGGCGGGGAGTCGCCCGAGCAGGCCGCCGAGCGCGCCCGCGGCGCGCTCGCCCGCATCCGCGCCTCGGGAGCCCGGGCGCCGGTCGTGGTCGCGCACGGCCGGTTCAACCGCGTCCTCATGAGCGTCCTCCTGGGGCGCCCGCTCTCGCGCATGGACGACATCAAGCAGCGCAACGGCTCGCTGTCTCTCTTCACCTGGGACGGCATCGCGCCCGCGACGCCCGTGCTGCTGGACGACATCGACCACCTCCCCGAAGAGCTGCGCGTCCTCGTGGGCGGTTCGGACAGCGTCAAGTAACTCGCTGTCTCGCGGGGCCTTCCGACACGGCCGGGCCGGGGCTCCCGGGGGGC
>JAEUQS010000716.1 GCA_016789625.1 Acidobacteriota bacterium
GGGCCGTGATGGGCAGCCGGTCGACGAGCCTCGCGACCTTCTCCGTCACGCCCGCGAGCGTCGGCGCGTGCATGGGCCAGCCGAGCGGCAGCAGCCCCTGCTTGAGCGCCTTGCCCGAGACGCGGGCCAGGAGCGCCTCCACGGCCTCCTTCTCCCCCGTGACGATGAACTGGGCGCCGGCGTTGGCCGTGCCGATGAACACACCTTCGGTCAGCTCGGCCTCGAGCGCGGCGCGCGAGAGGCCGATCACGAAGCCCATGCCGCCCCTGATCCCCTCTTCCACCAGACACCGGTCCACCTCGAGGAGCACCTCCAGCGCGACCTCGGCCGGGCAGCAGCCCGCGGCCACGAACGCGGCATAGGTGCCGAGGCTGTAGCCCGCGACGGCCGCCGGGCGGAGACCCTCGAGCGCGAGCGCTTCCAGCGCCGCGAGGGAGACGGCGAACACCCCGACCTGGGCCGGGAGGTCCTCGTGGATCGCCTCTTTCCGGCTGGCGTTCTGGAAGAAGACGTCCTCGAACGGCACGCCCGAGCGTTTCCCGAGGTCGGCCACGATCGCGGCGCATTCGGGGAACGCCCGGTAGAGCGATTCGCCCATGCCGGCCTTCTCCGAGAGCTGCCCGGGGAAGAGCGCGCCGAACCCGATAGCGGTTTCGCTCACCATCCGATTATGACTCTTCGGATCCCGTGGTCTTGAAGTGCACGGAGGCCCACGAGGTCACCCAGGTGTCGCGGAACGGGCGGTAGTGGCGGCGCTCGGCGCCGTAGATGCTCTTCACCGGCACCGAGGCGAAGTGCCGCACCCGCCGGCAGGCCTTGATGAGGATCTCGTTCTCGATCGCATAGCGGGTTGCCGTGAGATGGAGCGGGCGGAGCAGGCGCGTGGCGATGAGCCGGTAGCCCGACTGGCCGTCTTCCACGGGAAGGCCCGTCATGCGGGAGAGCACCTTGTCGCCGATGGTGTTCGCCCAGTAGTTTTTGGCCGGCATCTCGTCGGGGTTCCGGAGGCGGGAGCCGATGATGAAGTCGGCCCCCCTGCGGGCGGCCGCGATGAGGCCGGGGAGGTCGTCCGGGTCGTGCTGGCCGTCGGCGTCGACGAAGGCGATGTGCGTCGCGGGGCCTTTCAGCAGGTCGTCGAGGCCCAGCCGCACCGCCGTGCCCTTGCCGCCGTTGCGAACGGCCCGCACCACGCGGGCTCCGGCGGCCCGGGCGACCTCGGCCGTGGCGTCGCGGGAGCCATCGTCCACCACCAGGACGTCCTCCACGTGGCGGAGGAGTCCCGCGGCCACCCTTCCGACCGTGTCTTCGCAGTCCAGGGCGGGGACGAGGGCCGAAATGCGGACGATATCTCGCGGTTCGTACGATTCCGGGGTTGACGGATCGCTCAACTTTGTGAAAAGTATCACGAGCTTATGGGCACTCCGATCGCCTTCCTGCCGATCCTCGTCATGATCGTTCTGGCCATGGGACTCGGAGTGGTGATGCTGCTCCTGAACTTCCTGATCGGCCGTAAACAGCCATCCGCACGCAAGCTCTCACCCTACGAGAGCGGCATGCCCCTCCTCGACGAAAGCCGGAAGCGAATATCGGTGAAGTTCTTCATCGTGGCGATGATCTTCATCATCTTCGACGTCGAGGTGGCGTTCCTCTTCCCGTGGGCGACGGTGTTTCGAGAAGGCGGCATGCGCCTCTTCATCGAGATGCTGATCTTCCTCGCCATCCTCTTCGCAGGCTACGCATACCTGTGGAAGAAGGGAGCCTTCGATTGGGAATGAATAGAGCTCTTCTGGGGGGGGATCGCCCATGAGTGGTGGCCCCAACCTTCCCTCAGCTCAGATCGCCGGCAACCCTCCCGTCGGCGAGCACGGGGCGCTTTCCTGCGGCAAGGCCCTGAAATTTTCACCGGAAGCCCGCAAGCGCGTCGATCACCTCCTGACGCGCTATCCCACGAAGCAGGCCGCGCTCCTCCCCACCCTCTGGGAAGCGCAGCGCGAATGGGGCTGGATCTCCCGCGAGGCCGTCGACCACGTGGCGGAAGTACTCGAGCTCGCCCCCGCGTTCGTGTGGGGCGTCGTGACCTTCTACACGATGTACAACCGGGCGCCCGTCGGCAAGCACCTGATCCAGTTCTGCACGTCCATCTCGTGTCACCTGGCCGACGCCGAGGGCGTGTACGCCGAGTGCCGGAAGCGCCTGGGCGACCTGAAGCCCGGTGAGACCTCCAAGGACGGCAAGTTCACGGTCATCGAGGTGGAGTGCCTGGCGCAGTGCGACAAGGCCCCCGCGGTGATGGTGAACGACGACGACTACGCCGTGATCACCAAGGACAACCTGGACTCGTTCCTCGGAGGGCTGAAGTGATCAAGATTCCGGGAGCCCAAATCGAGCGACACCCCGGAGGAACAAAGTGAGTAAGACCCCGGTTCCCAAGGGCTTCACGCCCGTCCACTCCGCGCGCTTCGGCAAGAAGGGCAGCCAGAAGCTCGCGGGGTACGAGGCGGATGGTGGATACGCCTCCTGGAAGAAGGTCGCGAAGGGCTGGAAGTCCGGAGACTTCACGCCCGCGAAGATCATCGACATGGTGAAGGCCTCGGGCCTCCGCGGACGCGGCGGCGCGGGCTTCCCCACGGGCCTCAAGTGGACGTTCGTTCCGCCGAAAGAGAAGCGGGGCGGCAAGCCCGTGTACCTCCTCTGCAACGCCGACGAATCCGAGCCGGGCACGTTCAAAGACCGGCTCATCATGGAAGAGGATCCCCACCAGCTCCTCGAGGGCATGCTCATCGCGAGCGCCGCGCTCGACGTGAAGCACGCCTACATCTACATCCGCGGCGAGATGGTCCGCTGCGCCGAGGTGCTCAACGAGGCCGTGGCCGAGGCCTACGCCGCCGGCTATCTCGGCAAGGACATCCTCGGCAGCGGGCTCGACATCGACCTCACCGTGCACCGTGGCGCGGGCGCGTACATCTGCGGCGAGGAGACGGCCCTCATCGAGAGCCTCGAAGGGAAGCGCGGCCATCCCCGCATCAAGCCGCCGTTCCCGGCCGTTTCCGGCGTTTGGGACTGCCCCACCGTGGTGAACAACGTCGAGACGCTCGCGGCCGTGAAGTTCATCCTCGACAACGGTCCCGAGTGGTTCAAGGGCATGGGCCGCAACGAGAAGAACACGGGCCCCAAGCTCTACTGCGTTTCGGGGCACGTCGAGAAGCCCGGCGTCTACGAGGCGCCCATGGGCATCAAGTTCATGGACCTCCTCGCGCTCTGCGGGGGCATGAAGGGCGGAAAGAAGCTCAAGGCCGTGATCCCCGGCGGCGCCTCGGCCGCCATCCTCACGGCCGCGGAGGTCGCGGATCTCCCCATGGACTTCGACGGCGTCGCCGCCGCGAAGTCGATGCTGGGCTCGGCCGCCATCATGGTGATGGACGAGACGACCGACATCCCCAAGGCCGTGACCAACATCTCCAAGTTCTTCGCTCACGAGAGCTGCGGCCAGTGCACGCCGTGCCGCGAGGGCACGCCCTGGCTCAACAAGATGCTCAAGCGGCTCATCAAGGGCGAAGGCAAGAGAGACGACCTCGATCTCCTGCTCCAGATCTCGAACCAGATGGGCAACGGCATGACGATCTGCGTGTTCTCCGACGCGGCCATCGCGCCGGTCATCTCCGGCATCACGAAATTCCGGGACGAGTTCGAGGCGTACCTCTCGAAGGCGAAGGCGCCTGATTTCGCGCTCGCCGCGCCCGCCGAGGTGACCCCCAAGGTCGCCGACCGCGTGGCGGAAGGGATCCACGGCTGACGATGTCGAAGACAGCGAAGGTCACGGTAGACGGCAGGTCCGTCGACGTTCCCGACAACTCGAACGCCCTCGAAGCCTGCCGGGCCGCGGGCGTCGAGGTGCCCCACTTCTGCTATCACCCCGGCCTCTCCATCGTGGGCCAGTGCCGCATGTGCATGGTCGAGATCGAGGGGATGCCCAAGATCGCGGCCTCCTGCACCGTTCCCATCAGGGACGGCATGGTCATCAAGACCGACACCGAGAAGGCCCACGCCGCCCGCAACTCCACCATGGAGTTCCTGCTCATCAACCACCCGCTGGACTGCCCCATCTGCGACCAGGCGGGCGAGTGCAAGCTGCAGGACAACGCCGTCACGGGCGGGCTGCCCGTGTCGAGAACGTCCGAGGCGCGGCGCCAGTACCCGGGCTACGAGCGGACCGACATCGGCAAGCACGTCATCGCCGACATGACGCGCTGCATCCAGTGCACGCGCTGCATCCGCTTCTGCGAGGAGATCACCGAGACCGGCGAGCTCTCGTTCATCGAGCGGGGCGGGCACACCATCGTGTGGACGCACGAGGGCCGGGCGCTCGACAACGAGCTCTCGGGCTGCGCCGCGGACGTCTGCCCCGTGGGCGCGCTCACCACCAAGGAGTTCCGGTTCCGGAAGCGGGCCTGGTGGCTCGACAAGACCCGCTCCGTGTGCACGGGCTGCGAGGTCGGCTGCAACATCGCCGTCGAGCACAAGGACCGCGTGGTGCACCGCTTCATCCCGCGCGTGAACGCCGACGTGAACGACTTCTGGATCTGCGACTTCGGCCGCTTCCGCTCCGAGGAACTGAACGAGCAGGAGCTGTTCCGCCCGGTCGTACGGGGCAAGGAGACGAGCTGGGGCGACGCGCAGGACGCGATCAAAGCCGCGGTGGACGCGGCCCAGAAGGACGTCCTCGTGCTGGGTTCGGCCAAACTTTCCACCGAGACCAACTGGCTGGCCGCGCAGCTCTTCGGCAAGCACCTCGGCGCGAACGTGGAGTTCGTCGTCGATCGCGGCGATCGCCACCGCGTGAAGAACAAGAAGGCTGACGGCAACGTCGCGGGCTGGCTGGAAGGCTACGAGGCCGCCCCCAACTCCCGCGGCGCCGAAGCCGCGGGCGTCACTCGCGGCGGGGATACCGGCGCGCTCGCGGCCGTGCTCACGGGAACGCTCCTGCCCAAGGTCATCATCGTGCTCGACGCGGCGTTCTCGGCGAAGGCCGAGGATCCCGCCGTGATCGCCGCGCTCCGCAAGGCCGGCACGCTCATCGTCTGCTCGCGCCGCCGGAGCGCGCTCGCCGCCGCGGCCGACGTCCTCCTCCCGGTGGGCGGCGTCCACAACGACGAGGGCACGTTCGTGAACGTCCAGGGCCGGGTGCAGCGGTTCGACTGCGCCTACATCCCGCCGCCCATCGTGCGCACGCAGCTCGAGATCCTCACGCACCTCGGCAAGAAGTGGGGCCTCTTCGACACCCGCTGGACCGCCCGGAGCGTGTTCGAGGAGATGCGCGCCACCGTACCCGGCTACGCGGGTCTCGACTGGGATTCGCCCGCCCTCGTGGGCAGCGCGCCCTCGGCCTCGCCCGCCGCCCCGCACGACGTGCTCGAGGCGCCGGCGAAGGGCGGTCTGGGCCTTCCGGCGCTCCAGGAGGTGGGATCTTGAGCCCCGAGTTCCTGCCCGCCCTCATCGAAGGCCTCGCCAAGATCGCGTTCGTCTGGGGCGTGATCCTCGCGGCCGTGCTCCCCAACCTCGTGTGGCTCGAGCGCCGGGTGGCGGCGTTCATCCAGGACCGGCCCGGCCCGAACCGCGTGGGCCCGTTCGGCCTCCTGCAGGCCGGCGCGGACGTGATCAAGTTCTTCATGAAGGAAGACGTCACGCCCACGTACGCGGACAAGGTGCTCTACACCATCGCCCCGTGGATCGCGCTCGTGCCGTCGCTCGTGACGTTCGCCGTCATCCCGTTCGGCTCCAGCATCCACGTCTTCGGCCGGGACGTCTCGCTCGTGATCGCCGACGTGAACATCGGAATCCTCTACGTCCTCGCGTTCACGTCTCTGGGCGTCTACGGCATCGTCCTCGCGGGCTGGGCCTCGAACAACAAGTTCTCGCTCATGGGCGCGATCCGCTCGTCGGCGCAGATCATCAGCTACGAGCTCTCGATGGGCCTCGCCGCGGTGGGCGTCTTCATGGCGGCCGGCTCCCTGAACCT
>JAEUQS010000718.1 GCA_016789625.1 Acidobacteriota bacterium
CTCGCGAAGGACGCCACGACGCGCGCCCGGGTCGCGCGGCTCTCGGCCCTGCTCTCCGGGGATCCGGTCACCGTCGAGGGGGCCGTCGCGCTGCTTCGGGACCGGTCGACCGCGAACACGGCCGACGGAGGCTTCGGAAACCGCAACGCTCTGGCCGGCGACATCGCGGCGCACAGCGTGATCTTCGAGCTGGGCAAGCGCCGGGCGTGGGTGGCCGCCGCGCCGCACACGTCGGGGGCCTACATTCCCGTCGATCTCGAGGCCGTGCTCGCCGACGACCGGGGCACGAGCCCGCTGCCCGCGCCCGTCGTTCCCGCCGAACCGGCGCTCCGGAGCGGCGAGCTGGAGGCCTACTTCGCCGCGAGGCGGGCGCTCCTCGAGGGCGACGCGGAGGAGGCCGTGAGGCTCTGCCCTCGTTTCGCGGAGGCGCTCGCCCTCCTGGGCGAGGAGGTGGCCCACCGGGGAGACCGCGCCCGGGCACGCGCGCTCCTCGAGCGCGCGCTCGCGATGGATCCGGGGCCGCGCTCCTACCGCGAGGACCTCGAGCGCCTGCTCGCTGCGGTCGCGGGAACGGGACCGCTCCCGGAAAGGCGCCTGCGCCGCCAGCTCTCGCCCGACGAGCTCATCCGCGCGTCGGGCGTCGTCGACGAACCGTAATGGCCTTCAGCGCACCCAGAGGCCGGCGACCACGCCCGCGGCATACGCGACGCTCGCGACCAGGACGCCGGTGAAGGGAGTCCGGAACCAGTAGCGCTTCGCGAGCAGCAGATAGCTCGCGAGCGCGAGCCCGCCGACGGTGAGCAGGAAGGGCGACGCGAAGAAGAAGTTCGGCGCGGCGAGCGCGAAGTAGCCGTAGACGAGGCCGAACAGAATCGCGCCGAGGCTGTGGCTCGCGTTGAAGCCCACCCAGGTCTTCCACATCGTCGTCTGGCGGGTGATTCGCGGGTGATCGGTCTCCATGGCTTCCCGCGTCGCCGTGCCGCGCGGGGTCAGCTTGTCTCCGATGAACGTGATCGCGAGGTGGGCGAGCCCGAGGGCGAGGACGACGGCGGCGGCCAGGGCGACGAGAGCGCTTGCGAGCATGGGCCGCGAGTCTAGACCTGCGGCGACGGACCTCGGGGGGCGAGTAGAATTTTGTACATCAGGAGGTCAACCATGACGACGATGACGAGGGCGGGGCTTTGCCTCGCGGCTGCGCTGTTCCTTTCCCCGGCTGCCGCGCTGGCGGACTGGGAGCAGGTGGGTACGAAGGGCGAGTGGAAGGACACCCAGGCCATGGTGGGGATGGACGGGATGCTCTATTCCATCGAGGGCGACGGCACGCTCTACAAGACCGATAAGGACGGCGTGCACGAGGTCATCGGCAAGAAGGGCGTGTACAAGCACACCACGATGATCGAGGGGATGGACGGGATGCTCTGGACCGTCGAAGGCGGCACGCTCTACAGGACGGACCCCAAGACCGCCAAGTGGAAGCAGGTGGGCGACGAGGGCGAGTGGGCGCAGACGGCCGTTTTTGTCGGGATGAACGGCATCCTCTACTCGATCGAGTCCGACGGCACGCTCTTCAAGACGAACAAGAAGGGCAAGTACGAGCAGATCGGCGGCAAGGGCGAGTTCGCCGACGTGGACTTCCTCGAGGCCATGGGCGGGTACCTGTGGACGATCGAGAGCGGCACGCTCTACAAGACCGATCCGAACGCCGGCGTGTGGGAGCAGGTTGGGAAGAAGGGCGTCTGGAAGAACACCGTGGCGCTGGCGTCGACGGGGGACTACCTCTGGACGATCGAGAAGGACGGCACGCTCTACAAGACCGACAAGACCGGGACGTGGCAGCAGGTCGGGAGCAAGGGCGCGTACAAGGCGGTGAGCCTCCTCTGCGCGCTCGACGGCAAGCTCTACACCGTCGAGGGCGGGACGCTCTACCGGACCAACTGAGGGCTGGACCCGGAACGCAGAACGGGCCGCCCTTTCGAGCGGCCCGTGTCGGCGTTCGGATTTCGGTATCTCGTCGGTCTCCCGGTGGGGGGCCTGGGGGGATCGAGAAACCCCCAGGATGATTAACTGGTGGAGCTGATCAGGATCGAACTGACGACCTCCTGAGTGCGATTCAGGCGCTCTCCCAACTGAGCTACAGCCCCACGTCCGGGAGGCGGAATCTAGCGGGGATTCCGGAGCCCGTCAATCCCCGGCCTTTCCGGGTCAATCGTCGGTCTGCGGGAGATGGAGATCCTTGAGGCTCGTGCCCTGCAGCACCGAGCGCACCTCGCGGCCGGCCCGGCCGTAGATCCGGCGCAGCAGAACCTCCGCCGCGTTCGACTCCGCCGGGATCGGCACCGGCTCCGTCACGACGCCCAGAGCGCGGCCCACGGCCCAGAGCGAGATCTCGCCCGCGTCCCGCGAGAGCCGCGCCGATTGGGCGTCGAGCGCCACGAGCCCCTCGCGCGCCAGGAGGAGGAGCTGCCTCTCGCCCCGCTCTTCCGGAACACCCGTCAGCTCCGGAAGCCTCGCGCGGGGCACGTCGGGATCGCCGTTCTCGCGGGCCTGCTCGAGCGCGAGGAGCATCGCCACCGCGTCGTCCAGCGGCCCGCGGCCCTTGGTGCGCGGCTCGGCCATGGGCGCGAGCAGCACCTCGTCGCGGAACTGCACCGCGTGCGCGAGGGCCACGCCGAAGAGCAGGACGTCCCACACGAAGCCCTGAGCGAACACGAAGATCACGATCGCCGAGATGGAGCCGTAGATCACGTTCACCCCGGTGAGGAACACGACGCCGAGCGTGAACACCAGCTTGATGAGCCCCAGCCCCGCGGCCGAGAAGATTCCGGCCGTGGCGGCCGCGCTCCAGCGCACGTACGCGCACGGGATGTACTTGTAGAGCGTGGTGAGGAGCGCGGCGGTGACGAGGAACCCCGAGATCCGGAAGTCCAGAAGCTTCACGCCGCTCTGCAGGAAGAGCGACGTCCCGACGCCTGCCGCCACCGGCCCCACGAGGATGACCGCCGCCGCCATCGCGAGCCAGGGCAGAAAACGCCGCCTCAGCACCGAGCCCCAGAGGAGGTTCGTCGCGCTCTCGATGCTCGCGAACGTGCGCAGCGAGGTGACGAGGAAGGCCGCGGCCGCGACGAGAGAAAGCGCCCTCGCGTTGAGCGCCGCCTTCTCGAGAGCCTCCACGAGGTCCCGGCTCGCGCCGGGGATGAGGATCGGTATCAGCCGGTAGACGCCCTCGGAGAGATCGCTCGACAGCGTGGCCGAGAGCAGCGTGATCGACGCGATGAGCGGCACGAAGGAAAGCAGCGAGGTGTACGAGAGCGCGAGCGCGAGCGTGTGCCCGCCGTTCACGTGGAACGTCGCGCCCGCCCGCCAGAGGATCCGCCGCCACACCGGGATCTCCGCGAGCGCCCGGACGAACGCCGAACGGGACGGGGCCGGCTCTCCCCGCGTCAAACCGTGACCGTCTCGTCCCTCGAGGGAATCGAGACGTTCCAGCCGAGCTCCCGGGTGATGCGCGCCGCGAAGGCCTCGAGAGCCTCGTCCTCGCCGTGCACGAGGAATACGTTCTTCGGAGGTTTCGGCGCCGTGCGGAGCCAGGCCATGAGCCCGTCGGCATCGGCGTGAGCCGAGAGCGCGGGGATCTGCTTCACGGTGGCGCGCACGGGCAGCATCGCGCCCAGGAGCCTCACCTCCGAAGCCCCTTCGAGGAGCCGCCTGCCGAGAGTGCCCCGGGCCTGATAGCCCGCGAAGAGCACCGTCGTTCCGGGCTCGGCGATGCGCCGCGCGAGGTGGTGCAGGATGCGGCCGCCCGTGGCCATGCCCGAGGCCGAGATGATCACGGCCGGACCGTTCAGGGAATTGAGCTTCTTGGACTCCTCCCTCGTTCTCGTGACGTGGAAGAACGGCCTCACGAGCGGACAGCCGTCGGCCTCCTCGAGCTCCCGCATCTCCACGTCGTACTCGCTCGTGTGCTTGCAGTAGAGCTCGACCACCGAGTTCGCCATCGGGGAGTCGACGTAGACGGGCACCTTGGGGAGCGCCCCCTCCTGGTAGAGCGCGTTGAGGTGGTACAGGATCTCCTGCGTGCGGCCCACCGCGAACGCCGGGATGAGCACGACGCCGCCCCGCGCGAACCCCTCGGCCAGCGCGATGCGGAGCTGCTCCTTCACGTCGGTCACCTCGTGCAGCCGGTCCCCGTACGTGGCCTCGATCACCACCGTGTCGGTCTCGGGCAGCGGGTCGGGGTCCTTCAATATCGGCACGCCCGTGCGCCCCAGATCGCCCGAGAAGACGACGCGCTCCGGGGCCATTCCCCGCCGTTCCTGGACGAACTCGAGGAAGCCCGCGCCGAGGATGTGGCCGGCCCGGTGGAACCGCAGCTGCACCCCGTGCTCGAGCGTGTGCCAGCGGTCGAACGCCCGGGATTCGATGCGTGCGAGGGAGCGCTTCGCCTCGCTCTCGGTGTAGAGGGGCAGCGCCACCTCGTGCCGCGAGAAGCCCTTCTTGTTCACGTAACGGGCCTCTTCCTCCTGGAGGCCGCCGGAATCGGGCAGCAAGTAGCGGAGCAGCGCGGCGGTGGGCGGCGTCGCCAGGGCCTTGCCCGCGAAGCCCATCTTCACGAAACGGGGAAAGTAGCCGGAGTGGTCGATGTGGGCGTGGGTGAAGACGACGCGATCGACCGATTCCTCGGCGAACGGAAGGGGCTGCCAGTTGCGCTGGTGGAGCTCGAAGCCGCCCTGGAAGAGCCCGCAGTCCACGAGGACCCGGAAGCCGTGGAAATCCACGAGGTGGCGTGACCCGGTCACCGTGCGCGCCGCGCCGAAGAAGCCGATCTTCACTGCGGTCCCTCCGAGGCGTTATGAGAACATCTCGATGGAACTTCCGTAAGGAGGAATCGTCATGGCAACGAACACGGCAGACGACGGCATGGCACAGGCGGTGGACGCTCGCATCGACGCGGCCCGCGAGGCCACCGGAGACCGCATCGGAAAGCTCAAGGAGAAGGCCGGCGAGGTCGCCGACGCCGCGAAGGCACGGGCTGCGGCGCTGCGCGACAAGATCCGTGACACCGACTGGGACGACGTGACCAGCAACGTCACCGGCTACGTACGCGAGAACCCGGGCAAGAGCGTCGCGATCGCCCTGGGCGTGGGTTTCGTGCTCGGGCTTCTTCTCCGCAAGAAGGGGCACGACTGATGGCCGAGGACGAGTTCGTGCGCCCCCCCGCGCCGCACGGCGCGCTGCCCGACGGCCCCGTGGGCGGGGCCATGGGCCCGTTCGACTTTCTGCCCGGAAGCGAGAAGTGGAAGGGAGTCGCGCTCGACACCGTGCGCAAGTACCCCATCCCGTGTCTCCTGGGAGCCGCGGCGCTGGGCTTCTGGATCGGCCGCCACAAGGGGAAGGCCATCACCGCCGCGGCCGCGGGCCTCGTGACGAACGCCGTGCTCCAGAATCTGAACCGCGTCTTCGAGGCCGAAGGTCTCGACTAGCGCACCCAACCGGGATGACGGAGACGACGCGATGACCGAGATCCAGACCGAGGGTGAGAACGAGAGCCTTGTGGCCGCGGACGAGAGCTGGTCCGCCCTGAAGGGCGTGGAAAGCGAATCCGAGGCCGCCATCCTCATGGGGTTCCTCGAGAGCCACGAGATTCCGGCGCGCCTCCTGGACAAGAGCTCTCGCGAGTTTCCGGCTCCCGATGACGAAGAGCTCACCGCCATGGAGGTCAGCGTCCCGGCGTCGCGCCTCGAAGAGGCGCGGGCCGTCCTCGCGCAGCACGAGAAGGCGTTCGTGGACTCCCCCGAGGGTGCGGAAACCGTGATCACCGACGACGGCGAGACGCCCCTTCCCAAAGACGGCGAGGAGTGATCCTGCGCACGGCGGGTGGGCGCACGTCCGCCGGTAGAATGCTGGGCTTGCAGGGTTCGAAGGCCCGCGGTTGAGCACGTCGAGAATCGGCCGGTACGAGATCATCCGCGTCCTCGGCAAGGGCGCGATGGGGCTCGTCTATCTGGCCCGCGACCCGCAGATCGAACGCGACGTCGCGCTCAAGACCGTGAGGTTCGACGGACCGAGCCACAGCTTCAAGATCGACGAGGCCAAGGCGCGCTTCCTGAAGGAAGCGAAGATCTCGGGCCGGCTCCAGCATCCCCACATCGTCACGGTGTTCGACGTCGGCGAAGACCAGGGAACCCTGTATCTCGCGATGGAATACGTACCGGGGGGGAGTCTCGCGCAGCGCCTCGTCGACGGGCCGCCCCTTCCCGTGGAAGAGAAGATCCGCATCGTGGCCGAGGTCGCGCACGCGCTCGGGCATGCGCACGAGCGGGGGGTGCTGCACCGGGACGTGAAGCCGGCGAACATCCTGCTCACACCGTCGCTCGCGGCCAAGGTGACCGACTTCGGGATCGGAAAGCTCCTCACGGGAGATACGGACCTCACGTCCACGGGGCAGATGGTGGGCTCTCCCGCCTACATGTCGCCCGAGCAGATCCGGGGCGAGAAGCTCGACGTGAGAAGCGACATCTTCAGCCTCGGCGTCGTGCTCTACCAGGTGCTCACGGGCCGCAAGCCGTTCCCCGCCGAGACGCTCACGACGCTCGTCTACCAGGTGCTCAACGAGGAGCCCGAAGACCCCACGGTCTACGCCCCCGACGTTCCCCCGGAGCTCATTCCGGTGATCCGGCGTTGCCTCGCCAAGAAGCGGGACTCGCGCTACTCCGACGCGGCCGAGCTGGCGGCGGAGCTGGGCGAGCTGGTCGGCTTCTCGCCGGTCATGGCGACCTCGGCTCTCTCGGAGAGCAAGGTAGGTCGCGCGCGCCGGCTCATGTCGGCGTCGGGCTCGACGCCCAAGCCGAACCTCCCGGACTCGGGCGAGACGCGGAGCAGCTCGGCGGAGGGCGAGGTCGCGGCGACGCGAGGGACCTCCGAGGCCACGACGGAGCGCATGGAGCGCATGGATCCCACGGGGGCGACGCGCAACACGCCGGCGCCGCCGCCCCCTCCCGTGACCGCCGGGGGCGCGGCCTCGAAAAAACCTCTCCTCGCGGGGGTGGCGCTCCTGGTCGCCGCCGTTGCGGTCGGGATCGTGGTGATGAACCGCAATTCCGCTCCGCCCGTGGATCCGCAGCCCACGCCGGTTCCGCTGCCGACGGCGGTGCCCCAGCCCACCGAAGTGCCGACGCCCGCGCCGGAGGCCACCGTCGTTCCGGTGGCGTCTCCCAGCGTCGTCGTCCCGGCCGTGACCCCCACCGAGCCCGCGACGGGCTCGCCCACGCCCACGAAGCGGCCCGCGCCGAAGCGGGCGACGCCGACGGTGGTGGTCGCGGTTCCCGTTCCGCCCACGGCAACCCCCGCCACGACCTCGCTGCGCGTGAAGCTCACGACCCCGATCCAGAAGGGGCTGCTGCTCGTCGCGGCGGGCGGGAGGCAGGTGCTCCGCAAGGAGGTCGATTTCGGCAAGGGCTCTTCGGGCGGCAGCATGGACACGGCGATCACGCTGCCCTCGGGAGAGACGGAGATCAACGTGACGTTCTCGCGCACCGACAAGACGGCCGCGGCCTCGGGAGGCAGCGTCCGCGCCGCCCTCTCGGGCGGTGAGCGCCGGCTCACGGTCACGGTCGACGAAGAGGGCAAGCTCCGGATCGGACTCGACTAGTGGTGTGGCTCCGCCCCTCTGGGGCTACGCACCTGTGAAGGTTTCCCTGGAGGCGGGGTTCGCGTCGTTCGCCGAGCATTGGCGGCCCAAGGTCGCCGCCGAGCTGAACGGTCAGGAGCTGAAGCTCGTGAAGATCCAGGGCACGTTCCCCTGGCACTCCCACGCGGACGCCGAGGAGATGTTCCTCGTGCACCGGGGGCGCATGCGCGTGGAGTTCGAGACGCAGGTCGTGGAGCTCGGCCCGGGTGAGCTCGTCGTCGTGCCGCGCGGCGTCGTCCACCGCACGGCGGCCGACGAGGAAGCCGAGGTTCTGATCTTCGAGCCCGCCGAGACCCGCAACACGGGCGACCTCGAGGACCCCGTCTTCACCGCTCCCAACGGCGTCAAAATCTGAATTGGCTCCCGGGGGTTTCTCGATCCCCCCGGAGACCGAAAAAGGCGAGCTCAGCGAGCGGAGCGGAAGGGCCAGGGAAACCCATGACTGGGTTTCCCTGTAAATTTCAGAACGGCCCTGCGATGACGCGGAACGCGGCCGCCTTGTGGATGGCTTCCTCGTGGCGGCGGGAGAGCGCGATCGTGATGCCCGCCAGCAGGGGAGCGCCCGCGGGGTCGCCCGTCTCCAGCAGCTTGCGGAAGACGTGCCTCGAGAGCACGTAGACGAGCGCGGGACCCTCGTGGGCGAAGACGTCGGCCGAGCGCGGGGCGTCGTCGATGAGGGCCATCTCGCCCACGATCTCGCCCGCGTTGAGGATCGCGAGGGCCTCCTCGCCGACGCCGGGAATGCGGATCGAGACCCGGAGCCGCCCCTCCGCGAGGAGGAACGCGGCGTCGCCCGTGGTGCCCGCCTTCACGAGGACCTCCGTCGCGTCGAGGTGCCGCGCCTGGAGGCCGAGGTCGGGCAGACCGCTCGGGTTGAGCCCCGCGGCGTCGAAGAGGTCGTAGACCTTCGCGAGGTCGATCTCCACGGCCTTGCCCGCCGCCTTGAACTCGCCCGAGTCGCGCACGGTGTCCTTCACGCGCGACGTGAGCGAATCGAAGAACTTCGTCATCGCGTCGTTCGTCTCGCGCACGTGCGTCACGATGCTCGCGAGCGCGAGCCTCCGGAACGCCTGGCCGCGGGGCGAGGGATCGAAGAGGAGCGCGTGCGCTTCCCCGGAGGGGAGCACGGCCGCCGCGGCGCCGGGTGAGGGCTGGAGGCGCGTGAGGCCGGGCGCCCCACCGAACGCGCGCCGGAGGTTCACCACCACGGGCGCCTCGAGACTCGCGACGGGGTGCGGGCCGAACGGCGTCTCGGCCGCGAGGGTCGCCGAGCCGCCGATGAGGATGTACACCTCGGCGGGGAAGTCGGGCGTGTCGAGGATCTGCTCGTCACCCTGGAACGTGCGATGAGCGAGGCCCTCGGTGAGGACGTTGAGATCCGATTCGCGTGAGGACGACATGAGTCAGGTGGATTATGCCTTCGCCCCTTTTCGCGGTGTCACACGCCCTGCTATCGTCCTCTCCATTCCATGAGCGACGTCACCAACGAACCCCTGCGGAAGACTCCGATCAACGACCGCCATCGGGCCGCCGGGGGCAAGATGGTTCCCTTCGGCGGCTGGGACATGCCCGTGCAATACACGGGTCTCGCCGACGAGCACAACGCGGTGCGCACGCGCGCCGGCCTCTTCGACGTCTCGCACATGGGCGAGATCCGCGTGAAGGGCCCGAAGGCCTTCGAGGTCGTGCAGCGGCTGACCTGCAACGACGTCGCGGCGCTCGACGACGGAAAGATCCAGTACTCGGCGTTCCTCACCGACCGCGGAACGTTCGTCGACGATCTCCTCACGTACCGCATCGCCCAGGACGACTACCTTCTCGTCGTCAACGCGTCGAACACGCCGAAGGACGTCGCGTGGGCGAAGGCCGCGGAACAGGACGGCGTGACGATCACCGACGAGTCGCCCGAGTGGGGGCAGCTCGCGCTGCAGGGACCCGTCGCCGAGAAGGTGCTGCAGCCCCTCGTCTCGGTGCCTCTCGCGGAGATCACCTATTACCGCTTCGCGTGGGGTGACGTGTGCGGTGTGCGGTGCATCGTGTCGCGTACGGGCTACACGGGGGAGGACGGCTTCGAGGTCTACTGTCCGGCCGATTCCGCGGCGAAGATCTGGGACGCGATCCTCGAGGCCGGCAAGGCCGACGGCGTGATCCCCGCGGGGCTCGGCGCCCGCGACACGCTGCGCCTCGAGGCGAAGCTGTCGCTCTACGGCAACGACATCGACGACACGACGACGGCGCTCGAGGCCGACCTCGGCTGGATCGTGCGGCTCAAGAAGGGCGACTTCAACGGGCGCGCGGCGCTCCTCGCGCAGAAGGAAGCCGGGCTGACTCGCAAGCTCGTGGGCTTCGAGATGACCGGGCGCGGCATCGCGCGGCACGGCCATCCGCTCACCGTCGCGAAGACCGGCGGAGCCGGAATCGTCACGTCGGGCACGCAGACGCCCACCGTGGGCAAGGCGATCGGGCTCGCGTATGTGCCCATCGATTCCATCGCCGTGGGCACGGAGCTTCTCGTCGACATTCGCGGCAAGAGCGTGCCTGCGGTCGTCGTCCCCACGCCGTTCTACAAGAGAAAGAGCTGAAAGGTCTTAGGGAGGATTCGATGAGCGCGTATCCGGACGACAGGTATTACTCACTCAGCCACGAATGGGTTCGTGTCGAAGGCGACAACGCCACGATCGGAATCACCGACCACGCTCAGAAGGAGCTCGGTGAGGTCGTGATGGTGAACCTGCCCGGCGTGGGCGACCTCTTCGACGCCGACCAGGAGTTCGGCACCATCGAGTCGGTGAAGGCCGTCTCGGAGCTCTTCCTGCCCGTCGCGGGCGAGATCCTCGAGGTCAACGCGACGCTGGCCGAGGAGCCCAACGCGGTGAACGAGGATCCCCACGGCGACGGCTGGCTCGTGCGCATCAAGATGGCCTCCGACGTCGAGCTCGAGGGCCTCATGAAGGTCGCCGACTACGAGAAGTTCCTCGAGGAAGAGGCCAAGTAGGGGAGACATCCTCCCCCGAATCCCCAACGGAGAGTTTGGGTGGCGTCTCCGCGGGCCACCCGCGCAGCGGACGCCGGAAAGGGTCCATGCGCTACATACCCCACAGCCCCGAGGAGCGAGCCCAGCTGCTCGCTGCCGTGGGCGCCGCCTCGATCGACGACCTCTTCGCCACCGTCCCTCACGAGGTCTATCGCACCACGCCCCCCGATCTCCCGCCCCCCGCGAGCGAGCTCGAGGTGCGGCGCGACCTGGGGGCCCTCGCCGCCCGGAACGCGAACCTCTCGGATTACGCGTCGTTCCTCGGCGGGGGCCTCTACTCGCACCACTCGCCGGCCTTCGTGTCGCAGCTCCTCACGCGCGGCGAGTTCCTCACGGCGTACACGCCGTACCAGCCCGAGGTCTCGCAGGGCACGCTGACGGCCATCTACGAGTTCCAGTCGCACATCGCGCTCCTCACGGAGATGGACGTCGCGAACGCCTCGATGTACGAGGGCGCCTCGGCCATGGTC
>JAEUQS010000719.1 GCA_016789625.1 Acidobacteriota bacterium
CCGCGCCGAGCGCGTCCTGGATCTCGGCTCGGGCATCGGGTCGGTGGCCCTCGCGGCCGCCTGGCGGCTCCCCGGCGCGACCCTCGTCACGCTCGAGGCCCAGGAGCGAAGCGTGCGCCTCGCGCGAAAGACGGTGGCCTACAACGGCCTCGAAAACCGATATCGGATTCTTCAGGGCGACCTGCGGGACGCGTCCCTCCTCGAGAAGGAGCCAGGCTTCGACCTGGTGCTGGGCTCGCCGCCCTACTTCCCCGCGGGCACGGCGATCCCGGCCCTGCACCCTCAGGCCGTGCCCGCCCGCATGGAGATGCGCGGCGACGTGCGCGACTACGCCAGGGCCGCCGCCCGCTCCCTCGCGCCCGGCGGCTTCTTCGCGTTCGTCTTTCCGGCGCGGGACGCGCGGGTCGAGGAGGGCTGCCGCGAGGCGGGCCTCACGCTCGTGAGGCGGCGGGACATCGTGTTCCGCGAGGACGAGCCGCCCGTGATCGCGGTCTTTGCCGCGGTCCTGACCTCGGATCTGCCGAAGGACTTCGACGGCAACCCCGAGCTGCCCGTGCGGGAGACACCGCTCGTCATCCGCCGGAAGGACGGCCGGCGTTCCGCCGAGTACGCCGTCACGCTCCTCACGTTGGGATTTCCGCCCGGACCCCTGCTCTGAGCCTTTCTGCTACCTTCCGGGGATGCTCAAAGGCAAGCGCTTCGCAATCGTCGGCTTCGGCACCATGGGCCGGGCCATCGCCACGGGTCTCCTCCGCTCCGGAAAGGTCGAGGCCGGGCAGCTCCGCGCCACGGCGCGCACCCGGGCCACGGCCGAACGCATCTCCGAGGGCGTGGGCATCGCCTGCGGAACCGACAACGCGGCGGCCGTGAAGGACGCCGACATCGTCCTCCTCTGCGTGAAGCCGAAGGACGTCGTCAAGGCGCTCGAGGCGCTGAAGGCCAGGGGCGCTCTCGCGCATGCGCCTCTCGTCGTCTCCATCGCCGCCGGCGTGTCCACGCCGACGCTCGAGGCCGCCGCCGGCGCGGCGGTGCCGGTGCTCCGCGCGATGCCGAACACGCCGTGCCACATCGGCAAGGGCATGACGGTCGTCTCCAAGGGCACGCACGCCGACGACGGGCACGTCGGGATCGCGCGGGAGATCTTCACCCCTCTCGGGCGCTTCGTGGAGCTCGAGGAGAAGCACATGGACACGGTCACGGGCCTCTCGGCGAGCGGGCCCGCGTTCATCTACATCATCATCGAGGCGCTGGCCGACGGCGGCGTGATGCGCGGACTCCCCCGCGGCGTCGCGATCGAGCTGGCCGCGCAGATGACGATGGGCGCGGCCGAGATGATCCTGCAGACGGGCAAGCACCCGGCGGCGCTGAAAGACGACGTCACGACGCCCGCGGGCTGCACCATCGCCGGAATCCTCGCGCTCGAGGACGGCAAGATCCGCTCGGTGCTCGCCCGTGGCGTGGAGACGGCGGCGCGCGTCGCCGGAGAGCTCGGGAAGTAGAGCGCCGCGCGGGGAAGTGTCGCGACGCGCCCCGATCTTTCGCGCGTCGCGGCCCGCGCCGGGCGCGTTGGTTTTTCGCGTCGAGCGTCACCTCCCCACGAAAGGAGTCGCACATGGCGCACCGAAACCCGCTCCCCCTCGCCGCACTGGCTCTGGCCATGACAGTTCCAGCCCTTCCGGCTCTGTCACAGTCCACCTCGTTCAACGTCAGCGTGGTTCCCCAGAACCCCACTCCCGACGACGCCGTCGTCCTGAGGCTCTCCGGAACCTGGAGGGACGGCTGCACGCCGGGCACCGCGATCACGCCGGCGGTGGCCCGCACGGGCGGCACGGTCAACGTCACGCTGAACTACGCGACGCTCCAGGGCGCCTGCACCACGGCGCTCACGCCCTTCACCACGGACGTCGCGCTCGGGAAGCTGCCCGCCGGGAGCTACGCGGCCGACGTGCTCCTCATCGAGAGCCTCATCCCGGCACGGTCCCTCGGCACGGCCTCGTTCACGGTCGCGCCGAAGGCCTTCACCACACTGTACGTGTTCGGCGCCAACGCGCTGAAGAGGGGCAGCAGCGGCGAGCTGGGCTGCGATGGCTCCCTCAGCATCAAGAGCCGGCTCACGCTCTTCAACAACGCGTCCACGCCCTCCGTCGCCTCACTGTCCGCGCTGTACGGCGAGACGGGCGAGGAAGTGATTCCCGGCCCGATCACGGCCTACAGTCTCGCCGCCCGCGGCGGCACGGTCGTCGACACGTCGGTCGCCAACCCCGCGAGCCGCGTCTCGGTGTGGGCCTTCGAGGTCCCCGGCCGCGTGGCTCTGCGCAACACGCTCGAGCGCTTCGTCGACTGTGACCAGGGCACGAACCCGTCCCAGGGCCGCCTCGCGCTCCCCGTCTTCTCCGCACTGTTCCCGGCGGGCGCAACCGTCGTGAGCGGCGACGTCAAGGCGATCGACGAGAACGCCAGCGGCGCGTGTCCGTTCTCCGCGGATCTCCTCGCGTTCCGCCGGCGCGTGAACGTCACGATGTTCAATGCCGGAACCGCGACCGCGACGTTCCAGGTCGTGGGCCGTCAGACGACGGTGGACGGAAACGAGGAGATCTTCCGCGGCAGCTTCACGGTGAACGCGAAGTCCGCGCGGCAGGCCAACGACCTCGCGCTCGACCTGGCGAAACTCTGCAGCGCCGCGGGCGCCTCGAATGTGTGGTTCGAGATCTCGGCCGACCAGCCGTTCCTCTCGTACGTCTCGACGGCCTTCGAGGACGCCTCGCCGGGCGCGATGCCCTACGAGATCTACCCCTCCAAGACCGAGTACTGAGGCGGACCTCCGAATCTCCTGCCCGTCTTCCTGGGGGAACTCCGGTTCCCCCTCTTTTTCTTCAGGGACGGGGGAGAAGGGTCCGATGGCAAGGCGGAGGAGCGAGGTGAGTGAGGCGTAGCGGCGCTACGCCGCAACGAAGCCGAGCGACGACAACGCCGCCAGCGGGCCCTTATCGCCCGTCCCGGACTTTCTTCTCCGCGGCGCTGTTGAGGCGCTGTCCGCAGAACTCCTCGAGGACGGTCCACACGCGCGGGTGCTTTGCGACGATCGCGTCGAGGGTCTTCCGGTCCAGCTCCAGCATCTCGCAGTCGCTCGCGGCGGCGATCGTGGCCGTCCGCGGCATGCCCGTGAGGATCGCGACCTCCCCGAAGAACGCGCCTTCCTCCATGGCGCGGATGAGCTTGGCGTTGCCTTCCGGGTCCCGCACGAAGACCTTGACGATGCCGGTCGTGAGGACGAACAGGCTGTTCCCGGGCGCGCCCTCGAGGAACACGATGTCGCCGGGCTCGAACGTCCGCAGCTCGAAGCCCCGCATCACGGCGAGGAGCTCATCGGTCGCGAAGTCGGAGAAGAGCGGCGAGCTGCCCACGTCGGGCCGCACCTCTTCGCGCGCCTCCCTGTTGTGGACCGCCCCCTCGTCGAGCTCGAAGTCGATGGCCTCGGGATGCTGCGCGACGACCCTGCTCGGGACTCCCTCTTTCCGTCCCAGGTCGGTGTCGGGCTCGAGGTCGATGCTGTCGACTCCGGTCTCGGCCTCGCGGCGCTTGCGCTCGGTGGCGTTCGACCAGAGGAGCCGTTTCACTTCGTCTTCGCGCGCGCGGGTCGCGATGGAGAGGCTCTCCTCGGCCTCCTCGACACGAGACGGATCCACCTGCTTCAGCTTCTTGAGCACCGCGATGGCCTTGGCCGGGGCGCCCGTCCGCGCGTACTCGTCGGCCGCGTGGGCCAGCTCCTGCCCCGCGCCCCGCGTGTCGCCCGTGAGGATGAGGATGTCGGCCAGCCGCTGTCTCAGCGCTCCGGCGTCGGCCCGGGGATCCCGGAGCGCCGTGCGCAGCGCGATCACGGCCTGGGTGTAGTCCTTGCGGGCGATCAGGGCCGAGAAGCCCGAAACCGGCTCACTTTCGGTTCGTGAGAGCTGCATGCGGAACCTCTCCCTCGTTGCGGCGTGAGCCTAGCAGAGGGATCAGCCGGCCGCGCGGAGGCCCTTCTTCGGGAAGAGGATCTGGAGCGGCACCGAGATCCGCGCGGCCCAGGACGAGTTGTCGTGGGAGAGCCCGGCGAACGTGAGGACGTGGAGGTCCTGCCACGGCTCGTAGCAGTGGTTCACGAGCGCCTGGCGAAGGGCCTGGGTGTGATGGAAGCCGTCCCTGAGATTCGCGTCCTCGGTGAACGCACTCTTGGCCGCCCCGCTGTCGATGTAGAGCACGGGCCGCGGAAACGGGCAGGAGCCCTTCTCGGCCTCGTGCACCATCCAGCGGTCGGCCCACCAGAAGGAGCTCGAGAGACACGCGGCGCGGCCGAACACGTTCGGGGCGGTCCACGCGCAGAAGAACGCGAAGAGACCGCCCATGGAGGAACCGAGGATGGCTGTGTCGCCCCGGCCAGGTAGGGTCCGGTACCGGGCGTCGATCACGGGCTTGAGCCGCGTGACCAGGAAGTCCCGGTACTCCGGGGCCTGGCCGCCGCCGTGAACGGGGTCGGGCACCGGTGAGAGCATCCCGAGCCGGTCTTCCACCGTCTCCAGCGCGACGACGATGACCTCCTCGATCGCCCCGAGATCCCACAGCTCGTTGAGGGCATCGTCCAGCTCCCAGGAATGTCCGTCGAACGGGTCCACCTCGAAGAGCGACTGGCCGTCCTGCGCGTAGAGAACCGGATATCGCTTTTCGGGCAGCTCGCCGTAGCTGGGCGGGAGGAACACCTTGTAGCGAACCTCCCGCCGGAGCTCCATCGACTTCAGGGTTCGCCATTCCGCCTCGAGAACGCCGTACGCGCGCTCGAAGTAGGGCGCGAGCCGGAGCGTGTCGCCGGCCACGACCGTCTCGTTCCGGCCGCTGGCCCAGAGCCCGTCGGCCCGGCAGGCCTTCACCTCGAGGAGCGTGCCCTTCGGCAGGTCGACCTCGAAGACGGAGAGGTCGCCGTCCCTGGAAACGGGCTCGAGAGAGCTTTCCCAGGAGAGCGGCGCGTGGCTCCCGCGGAGGCGGACCTCGCCCTGCGCTCTCGGGTAGCGGACTTCGATGCGGGTGATCGGCACTCCCTTCGGATGCTAGAGAACTTCCCGCGGTTTCGCCGGGAACTTCCGCGGGCACCCCAGGTCTCAGCGTGTGGAGGGATCGACCGATGTTCACCACGAAGCAGCTGTTCCGGCTCCGCCCGTTCCGGGCTTCGCACCTCCTCACGACCGCAACCGCCGCCTCGCTCCTCGTGGGTGCGCTCGCGCTGGCACCCGAAGCCGCGGCTTCCTGGAACCAGGGCTTCGAGATGACGATCCTCGTGGACGGCGTCGAGCGGCCCGAGTACACGGCGAACGGCACGTTCTACATCGAGGCCCTGCGCGGCCGCGACTACCAGATCCGCCTCCGCAACCCGCTCGGCGTGCGCGTGGGCGTGGCCCTCGCGGTGGACGGACTCAACACCATCGACGCCAAGCACACCGACGCGCGGAGCGCCCGCAAGTGGATCCTCGAGCCCTACGAGACGATCACGCTCCAGGGCTGGCAGGTCTCGAGCTCGACGGCCCGGGCCTTCACGTTCACGAGCGAGGAGAAGAGCTACGGCGCCGCGCTCGGCCAGACGCAGAACCTCGGCGCCATCGAGGCCGTGTTCTTCCGGGAGCGGGTGCGGCGCCCCGTCTTCCAGCCCTACGACGAACGGCCCTACTCCTCCCGCGACCAGAAGAGGGAAGGCGAATCGAAGAAGGACCGCGCCGCGGCGAACGAAGCCGCACCGGCCGCGCCCGGAGCCGCCGGCAAGGCCTTCGAGAGCCAGCAGAGCCAGCCCTCCGGCGGACTCACGCTCGCCGACGACTACGCCGCGACGGGCATGGGCCGGCGCGAGCGCCACGACGTGACCCAGATCAACATCGAGCTCGAATCCGCGCCCGCCGCGACGCTGAGAGTCCGCTACGAGTACCGCAACCAGCTCGTCCGGCTCGGCGTCCTCCCTCCTCCCGACGTCGAGGTCCCCCGGCTCTCCCGTCGCGAGCGGTCCCGCGGATTCGAGCCCTTCTGCCCCGAGCCCCGCGTGCGGTAGTGCCTGGCGTACAGTTCGGAGCATGACGCGGACGGGCTTCGTTTTCAGACAGGTCAAGGCACGGCCCCTGCGGGCGTTTCTCACCGCGGGGGCCTTCGCTTTTTCCGTGGGTCTTCTGGGCTTCGTGATGGTCCTCGGACGGGCGCTCGAGCAGGACTGGTCGGTCTTCCAGGGGCAGCGGGTCATCGTGATGGCGAAGACCTCGATGTTCGACAAGCTCCCGCTGGCCTATCTCGGCAAGATCCAGGTGGATCCGGGGGTCGAGGAGGTCGTCCCCTTCGATTTCGTGATGGGCGCCTACAAGGACATGCGCGCGGAGAACCAGGTCCCCGTCTCCGGCTCGGACAGCGTGAAGCTCCTCACCGTCTACCGCGAGGCGACGCTCAGCGAGGCGCACCGGAAGGCCTGGATGGACGACCCCACGGGCTCGGTGATCGGCCCGATCCTGGCGAAGAAGTTCGGCTGGAAGGTCGGCGACCGCATCGTGCTGAAGATGGCCGTCCAGGGCGGCGTGCTCGAGACGACCGTGCGGGGCATCTTCGACTACAAGGCCGACAACGGCCTCTACATCCACCGGAAGTACCTCGAGCAGCTCACGGGCGACACGGGAACCGTGGGCATGTTCTGGATCCTCGCGAAGACCCGCAACGACGTCGACCGCATCACGAAGAACATGAACGCCGAGTTCGAGAACGCGCCGGTGCCGGCGCGCGCCATGAGCGAGAAGCAGTGGCAGCTCAACTTCATGCAGATGCTCGGCAACGTGAAGCTGCTCTTCGGCTCGATCGCGATGGCGACGGCCTTCACGCTGCTCCTCATCACGGCGAACTCGCTCGCCATGAGCGCGCGGGAGCGGCGGAACCAGACCGGGGTTCTCCGGGTCCTGGGCTTCCAGAAGGGCGAGGTCGCGGGCTTCCTCTTCGGCGAGGCGCTCCTCTACGGGATCTTCGGCGGCCTGCTGGGCATCGCGCTCATCTTCACGTTCTGCACGACGATCGGCGCGGCCGTGGACAAGACGCAGTACGCCGGGCTCGGCGCGCTCCTGGTGCCCGAGGCCCGCGTGATCCTGATCGCGTTCGGAACGTCGACGCTCCTGGCCGCGCTCGCGGGCGTCGTCCCCGCTCTCGGCCTGACCCGCCGCTCGATCACCGACCTCCTCCGCGAGACCTCGTAG
>JAEUQS010000746.1 GCA_016789625.1 Acidobacteriota bacterium
GGGTTCGCCGACGTGGATGCGAAGAGGCCGCTCACGACGGACACCGTGATGTACGGCGCGTCGCTCACGAAGGCGGCGTTCGCCTACCTCACCGTGCACCTCGCCGCGGAGAAGGTCCTGGACCTCGACGCGCCGCTGCCCCGGCTCCTCGCGAGACCGCTCCCCGAGTACCCGGACTTCGCGGACCTCGCGGGAGATCCGCGCTGGCAGAAGGTCACGCCGCGGATGCTCCTCTCGCACACGAGCGGGCTCCTCAACTGGCGCTTCATCAACGACGACGGGAAGCTCGACTTCAAGTACGAGCCCGGGACGCGCTACGTCTACTCGGGCGAAGGCATCCAGATTCTCCAGCTCGTCGTCGAGGAGCGGACGGGACGGAAGACGGGCGAGCTGATGCAGGAACGCGTCTTCGACCGCTTCGGCATGAAGAGCACGAGCATGTCCTGGCGGGCCGATTTCGAAGGTCGCGTCTCGAACCGCTACGACCTGGACGGCAAGGCCGTGGGCCACAACCGAAGGAAGCGCGCCCGCGCGGCCGGCTCGATGGACACGACGCTCGAGGACTACGCACGCTTCGTCGCGGGAGTGCTCCGGGAGCACAAGGCCGGCAGCCAGCCCGTGATCGAGATGCTCCGCCCGCAGGCGAGGATCGTCTCGCCGCAACAGTTTCCGTCGCACTTCCCGGGACAGACGAACGTGAACGACGGCATCGCGCTCTCGGCCGGTCTGGGATGGGTCGTCTACCAGTCGCCCATGGGTCCGGCGTTCTTCAAGGAGGGCAACGACACCGGCACGAACAACTTCGCGCTCGGGTTTCCGCGCACGGGCACGGCGATTTTGATGCTGTCGAACAGCTCCCGCGCGGACCGCATCTTCTTCCCCGTGGTCGAGGAGCTCCTGGGGAAAACGTGCCTTCCCTGGTTCTGGATGGGCTACATCCCCTACGACCGGAGCGAGCTGCGCGAGCCGGCCGCACGGGCGAACCCCGTAGGTCCCTGCCGCTAGGCCGGAGTCTCCTCCGCAGCCGGATCCCCGAGACCGCAAGACAGCTCGCAGCCTTCCATCATCTCGGTGAAGGGGGAATGCGGCTGGGGCGGGGCCTCGGGTGAGCGGGCCGCGAGCGCCGCGGCCGCGAGCTGCATGTACACGGGCGCCGTGTCGCCGAGCGCGACGACGAGCGGCTGCGCGCAGAGGGCCATGTGGCTCTCGAGGAACTCGCGCGCCGCCTCCTTCGTGAGCGAAACGTGCTCGGGCTCGCCCTCCATCTCGGCGAAGGCCTGCTTCAGCTTCAGGAAGCCGAGGAAGCCCGCCTCCACGGAGAGGTGGTCGGGGGGCTCGTCGGTCACGGGCGCGTAGGCGAATGCGTCGTAGAACGCTTTCAGGTCGGCGATCTGGGCCCCCGTCTGGATCGACTTCGAGTAGCCCGCCTCTCGAACACTGACGCCGCCCGAGGGGCCGAGCACGGCGTGATACATGCCCTCCGTGGCCTCCTCGAGGGCCGCGGCCGCGGCGTCCTGGAGGAGCGGATCGGCCACCTCGGGGGCGAGCTCCGCCACGCTCTCGTGCCAGCCCTCGCGGGGCCGCTCGAAGAGCAGCCCGAGGAGGCGCCACTCGGCCGCCTCGCCGAGCAGGGCGCGCACGGCCGGCTCCGAAACGGAGGCGCTCACAGCTTGCCCTCCATGAGAATCGGCACCCAGCCCGTGCGCATCTTGCGGGCTCCCACCTCGCCGTGGTCCCCTTCCCAGACGGCGAACGCCACCTGGGAGCGCCCGCCCGGCACGAGGCCCTGCGGGAGACGCCGGGAGATCACGACGGCCCAGCCCGTAGCCAGGCGCGTTCCCTTGCCATTCGAGTCGTTGGAAGGCCCGGGCGAGAGTGTGCCGGGCCCCTCGGACATCAGATCCTCCACGGGCTTGGCCCGCGGCCCCGCCATGTGGTTGCCGAGCGAACGGGCCGGCGAATAGCGCTGCTCCATCTCGCGCTGCGGCTCGCCTCCCTTGGCCAGAGACGCGGCCTCGTAGGGATAGTGGTCGGGAGCGGCGTTGGGATGGAGGTCCTTGATGGTGTCGCCCCGGCCGTCCACCACGGCCTGCCATGAGGCCCGCCAGTACGTGATCTCGACGGCCTTGCCCTTCTCGCCCATCTGCGGCGCGGGCACGTCCTTCTGATCCGGAGCCCCGGGGAGCTGCACCGCGCAGGCGTCTGTGAACGTCGCGGGGGCCTGCTTGTCGTTCGGGGTGCCGTCCTTCCATTCCAGGCGGAAGGCCACGCGCGCGCCGTCGGTGATGGCCCGCACGCGCACCTCGGCCGTGGAGGCCGTGAGGAGGCGCGGCTCCACCATGTCCTGGAGGATCAGCGGCGCCGGGAACGCGGGCGCGTCCTTCCAGGCGGCGTCGGCCGGGTCGGCAGGTACGGTCGCTCTGCGAACGGCGACCACCTCGGTCGAGGTCTTCTCGGCGGCCTTCCGGCAGGAGATCGTGCCCGTCGCGCCGAGAACGAGGGCGAGCACCGCACAGTCGATTCTTCTCATGGCGGCTCCTAGGGACAGTTGGTGCGCACCACGCCGTGCGCGGGATCGAGACCCGCCCTCACGTGAACGGGCTCCCGGAGCGGGACCTTCACCACCTCGGCGCCGTCCTCGCCGTAGCCGGACACCCAGTCGCCCTGGCGCTTCCACTTCGCGACCACGGTCTCGCTGGAGCCGAAGAGCCCGAGCAGGCCCGCGAGATCGGGGTCGTTCGGAGCGTCGCGATATTCCTTGATCGCGTGCTCCACGCCGGGTCCGAAGAGCATGTGCGAGAACGACACCGGGGCGTGGATGGGCGGAATGTAGTAGACGTTCGGCTCGAGACCGAACTGTGGGAACAGGGGCTTGGCGATCTTGCGAATGTGGACGAGATAGTCGATGGGGTTTTCCGGCCGCGCGTCCTCGGGCTTGCTGATGTAGCCGGCCATCCGGATCTTGCCGATGCAGTTCACGAAGCACTGAGGCACGAGCCCCTGCTCCATCTTGGGGAAGCAGGCGATGCACTTCTCCGAGGTCCCGGTGAGCGGGTTGAAGAACACCTTCTTGTACGGGCAGGCCTTCACGCACTCCTGGTAGCCCCGGCAGCGGCCCTGGTCGACGAGCACGATGCCGTCCTCGGGCCGCTTGTAGATCGACCCGCGCGGGCAGGACGCCAGGCAGGCCGGGTACGTGCAGTGGTTGCAGATGCGGGCCATGTAGAAGAACCAGTTCATGTGGGGAATGGCGAGGCTGCAGCCCTTGTCGACGCGCCCGGCACAGTCGTCCTCACCCATGTTGGGATGCGCGTAGTCGATCTCCTGCGGCCGCCAGCCCAGGACGCGCTCGCCGGCCCGGGCGCTCTCGAAGAGCGTCTGTCCCGGGTACGGCCCGCCGTCCCAGGTCTGCGCGCCCAGCTCCTGCAGCAGCTTCACGTCCCACGCGAGCGGGTAGTAGCCGTAGGGCTTCGTCTCGACGTTGTTCCAGAGCATGTACTCCTGGCCCTTGCCCGACGTCCAGGTCGTCTTGCAGGCCAGCGTGCAGGTCTGGCACGCGATGCACTTGTTGATGTCGAAGACCGCCGCGAACTGTTTCTTCGGCCTCGACTCGGGATACCAGTAGGACATCTCCCGTCCGAGCTGCCAGTTGAAGACGCGTGCCATCGCTAGCTCCTTCCCTTCCGGTCTTCACCCGCAGCGGCCGCGGTGCCCAGGAAGCTGCCTGTGAGGTACTTCTGAAGCGCGGCGTTCTCGTAGCGGGGTCTGAAACCCTCGGCGGCCGGCCGCCAGAGCCCGATGCCCTCGAGCCCGCCCGGCTCGGCCTTCGTGATCTTGACGATCGACTCGCGGGGAGCGCCCGTGGGACAGTGGACGTCGGGCAGGAAGCCCTTGCCGATGCTCTGTCCGAACATCGACTTGCGCACGAGCGAATCGGTCATCCACGTGGGCTTCAGCCAGCCCCGTGTGGCCGACTGGTGCGACCCCGAGCGGAACATCGCCTGGTAGCCCGTGCGGGGGTTCTTGGCGAGGCCGTCCTTGCGTTTCAGCTGTCCCTCGCGGGAGCCCGGCGTCGTGCCGTACATGTTGAACCACATGCGCGTCACGCCGCGGGGCGTGCCGGGGTAGTAGCGGGCCCGGCAGAGCAGCCGCGCGAAGTCGTAGTCCTTCTTGTTCTTCTGCCAGCCGCGGAAGGGGCGGTCGGAGGGATCCGAGTCGATCCACACGTAGTCGCCGTCCTCGACCCCCAGCTCCTTGGCGTCGGACGGGTTGATGTCCACGTAGCCCTCGGTCACGAACGGCATGCGCTTGTCGTGCCGGTAGAGGTCGCCGAACGGCCCGAACAGCACGGCCACCATGTCGGTGTCGATCGGGGTCGTGTGGGAGCCGTGCCGGTACTTGGGCGTGTGGAAGATGAACTTGTAGCCGTCCTTGGCGAGCGGGTGCGGCGAGGCCTTCGTCTCGGCCCAGGTCTTCACCACGTTGCGGCCCTGGCGCGTCTCGCACGAAAGGTCGCTCCGCTCGACGCCGTAGTCCTCGGGCCCCTTCGGGCGCAGGGCCTCGTGCTTCGGCGCGACGATGACGTTGGGCTCGTAGAACGTGGAATCGATGGGCTCCCGGTGCACCGGCAGGTTCTCGCCGGCCTCGATGAACTCGTCCTCCTCGCGGTAGGACTCCAGCCGGCCGCTCTTCGTGTACCAGGGCCGCGAGTCGACGATCTGCTCGTAGCCCACGACCTTGGGCGAGGTGCGCGACATGAGGAGCGCGGGCACCCCCTCCTTCGCCTTGGCCTCGAGGTCGGTCCACTTGTAGCCCTTCGCGTTCGACGAGAAGTCGAGGATGCGCTGGAGGTGGTTCTCCATCTTCCCTTCCCGCGCGAACGCCCAGTAGTCGTCGAAGCGTTTGTCGCCCGTCACCTTCGCCATCGCCGCGCCCACCTTGGCCAGCACGTCGATGTCGCCGACGGTCTGGAAGATGCGGGGCTGGGGCGTCCTGGGGAAGACCGAGAGGAACGGGTTCGTCACCGAGGCCGTCACGTCGGGGTGCTTCATCTCGCCCCAGGAGTCCACGCCGAAGACGACGTCGGCCCACTCGCAGGAGGTCGACCACCACCATTCGTTCACACAGATCATCTCGATCCGCGGCAGCACGTTGATCACCGTGTTGTAGTGCCACTTCACGTTGCCGAGAATGGAGTTGGCGTTCGCGAA
>JAEUQS010000763.1 GCA_016789625.1 Acidobacteriota bacterium
CGTTCTGGGCGCTGCGCTGGTGCTCCTCGCGGGCGTCCTGGCTCTCCGCATCTCGGCCGCCCCCGTGGGTGCCGAGACCTGAGTTGCACGGGCGAGCCGAAGTCGGCGATCCTGCGCGCTCAGGAGGACAAGACCATGAGACTTCGAACGGGCTCCGTGCTCGCGGCCGCGCTCTTCGCCTCGGCGCCGGAGCTCCTCGCCGGTGAGATCAGCAAGGTGCGGTACAAGCCCACGCGCTTCGAGGTCTCGGCGTCGACGCCCCTGCCCGTCCTCGCGAACCAGCCCGACCAGGACATCACGGTGATCGGCCAGGGCGTCAACGGCCTCACCTCGCTCGAGTGCCCGCCCAACACCTCCTGCGGCATCGTGTTCCGCAACCCCGTCGCGCCGGAGATCGAGTTCCCTCTGAACGCGACGAACAGCGCGATCGGACAGACGCTGACCGTCAAGATCAAGTACGCCCTGGGCGATTCCAACACCTTCAAGATCAAGGTCTTCGCGAAACCCTCGGTCTCGAGCGTGGCCTTCGTGAACGCCACGGGCCAGACCATCACGGAAGCTGCCGCCGGCCAGCCGGTGACCGTGTCGGTCAAGGGTCTCGGCCTCGCCCAGCTCAAGAGGAACCCGGGCGCGCCGAGCCTGTTCGCGGGCGTCGCCGTTTCGGCGGAGTCCATCCTCTCGGCGACCGATACGGAGCTGAAGGTCCGCGCGACTCCCGGCGCCACGGGGAATCTGACCTTCCTCCTGGGCGCGCTCGTGCACCCGATCGGTGCCGCGCCCATCCCGGGGAGCCAGGTGTTCCCGAGCGCTGCGCCCCCCGCGCCGCTCGTCGTCAAGGCCGCGTCTGGAGGGAGCCTCCAGCTCGCCAACCCCGACGTGCGATCCCAGCAGATTCCCGGTCTCGCCCCGAAGGTGACGCCTCGCGCTCAGTGAAGCGCCGGAACCAGGCGCTGGACGCACTGTTCCTCGACCGGGACGGCACGCTCATCGTCGAGCGGGGCTTCCTGGCCGATCCCCTCGGCGTACGGCTCTCGCCGGGGGCCGCGCCTCGCCTGGCCGCGCTCGAAGGTGTGAAGCTCTTCGTGGTGACGAACCAGTCGGGCCTGGCGCGGGGGCTCCTCACCTGGCCCCAGGTCGAGGCCGTGAACGCCGAGGTCGGCCGGCGACTATCCCGATATCGGGTTCAAGTCGAGGAGTTCCTCGTGTGTCCCCACCATCCCGACGGCGCGGTGCCGGAGCTCGCGAGAAGGTGCCGGTGCCGCAAGCCCGGGACGCTGCTGCACGAGCGGGCGCTCCGGGCGCACGGCCTGGACCCGCGCCGCTGCGCGGCCATCGGCGACAAGGTCGAGGACGTGGCGGCCGGCCTTTCCCTGGGGATGCGGGCCGTGCACGTTCTGTCGGGGCACGGCCGCGAGCACCGCGCGCGCGTCGTGGCCGGGCACCCGGAGGCGCTCCTCGCGCCCACTCTCGCCGTGGCACTCGACCTGCTCACGACCTGAGCGCTGGATCGGCGGTGCGATACTCCGCGCCTCTCATGGCCCGCCGACGCGCCACCACCTACCCCATCGCGACCCGCAGCTTCAAGGTCAGGGTCGAGGACTTCGGCGCCCCGCCCGCCGAGACCGACTCCTTCACGAGGTTCTGGAACGGCCTGCCGCACATTCTCGCGGCCGATTCGCTCAGGAACGTCGTGACGGCCATCCAGAGCGCCCGCGACAAGGGCAAGCCCGTGGTCTTCGCGTTCGGGGCGCACGTGCTGAAGACCGGGCTCGCTCCGCTCCTCGTCGACCTCCTGCGGCGCGACTACCTCACCGCGTTCGCCACCAATGGGGCGAGCGGCATCCACGACTTCGAGGTCGCGTTCCACGGGAAGACCAGCGAGGACGTGGGAGCCGTGCTCGAGGACGGCTCGTTCGGCATGAGCCGGGAGACGGGTGTCAACGTGTTCCGCGCGCTGCGCGAGGGGCGGGAGCGGGACGAGGGCTACGGCCGCGCGCTGGGCTCCTTCATCGCCGGGAGCCGCTATCCCTACAAGGAGCTCTCCCTCTTCGCTGCCGCGGCCGCGGCCCGCGTGCCCCTCACGGTGCACGTGGCCGTCGGGACCGACACGCTCGCGCAGCATCCCGGCATGGATGGCGCGCTCGTGGGCGAGATGTCGTATCGCGACTTCCAGACGATCCAGGGCGTCATCGCCCAGCTCGGCGACGGCGGCGTGTGGATCAACGCCGGCTCGAGCGTCATCCTCCCGGAGGTCTTTCTGAAGGCCCTTTCGCTTTCGCGCAACCTGGGGCACGACGTGAAGAGGTTCACGACCGTCGACCTCGACATGATTCGCCACTACCGCCCGGCCGAGAACGTGCTCAAGCGGCCGACGCTCGCGGGCGGCCGGAGCTACGCGCTCACGGGGCACCACGAGATCCTGCTGCCGCTCCTCGCTCAGGCGCTCGTGCTGGGGCTCGGAAAGGGCGGCGCCGCATGACTCCCCGCGAGATCGCGTTTCTCGCGGCGGCCGCGCCCAACGTGACGATCGCCGTCGTGGGCGATCTGATGCTCGACGAGACCTGGTACGGCGACGTGGCGCGGGTCGCGCCCGAAGCTCCCGTGCCGCTCCTGTCGCTCCAGTCCATGAGTCGCCGGGCCGGCGGGGCCGGAAACGTCGTGGAGAACCTCGCGGCGCTCGGAGCGCGCACGATCGCTCTCGGCGCGGTGGGGCCCGAGGAGGAAGGCGCGTGGCTGGCCAGGCGTCTCACGACGCTGCCGCTCGCGACCGGCACGATCGTGGTCGATCCGCTCCGCACGACGCCGGTGAAGCGCCGCATGGTTTCCGAGGGACGCCAGATGCTGCGCGTCGACCAGGAGATCGCGGCGGGCCTTTCCCCCGAGGCCGAAGAGAAGCTGCTCGGGGCGGCCCTCGAAGCCCTCGCGCTCGCGGACGTGCTCCTCGTTTCCGATTACGCCAAGGGCACCCTCACCGAGAAGCTCCTCTCGACGCTCCTCTCGGCCGCGCGCTCCCGGGGCATTCCCGCGTTCGTGGATCCGAAGGGCAAGGACTACCGCAAGTACCGCGGCGCCGCGTGCCTCACGCCGAACCGCAAGGAGCTCGAGGCCGTCACCGGAGTCGCCACGCGCGACCGCGTGGAGCTGGCCGGGCTGGGCCGCACGCTGCGCAAGGAGCTCGCCGTCGACGCGATGCTCGTGAAGCTCTCCGAGGACGGCATGCTCCTTCTCGCGGCCGGAGAGCCGTCGGTGCACATCGTGGCAAGGGCGCGCGAGGTGTACGACGTCACGGGCGCCGGCGACACCGTGCTCGCCACCCTGGGCCTCGCCGTCGGCGCGGGGCTCGACCTCGCGAGCGCGGCCGAGGTCGCGAACCGCGCCGCGGGCTGCGCCGTCGCGAAGGTGGGCACCGCGCCCGTGCGGTTCTCGGATCTGCTCGAAGGCCTCACCGCCGCGCCCGACGAGAAGCTGCTCGACGACCGGCACCTCGCCGCGGTGGTGCATGCGCTCTCCCGCGCCCACAAGCGCGTGGTCTTCACGAACGGCTGCTTCGATCTGCTGCATCCCGGCCACGTGATGCTGCTCGCCGAGGCGCGCCGCAGAGGCGACGTCCTGATCGTGGGCATCAACAGCGACGCCTCGGTGAAGCGGCTCAAGGGAGAGAGCCGGCCCATCCTCTCGCAGCGCGACCGCGCGCAGGTGCTGGGCGGCCTGGATGCCGTGGATTTCGTGGTGGTGTTCGACGAGGACACGCCCGAGAAGCTCATCGGCATCGTGAGGCCGGACGTCCTCGTGAAGGGCGGCGACTACACGGAAGACACCGTCGTGGGAGCGGCTTTCGTGCGCTCCTACGGGGGCGAGGTGGCCCTCGTGCCGCTCGTCGAGGGACGCTCGACGACGTCGATGGTGGGCCGGATCCGAGGAGATGGAAATGCGTGATCACTTCGAGGCGCTCGCGGCGCTCGCCGCGAAGGCCGACGAATCCATGGGGCCCGCGGTGAAGAAGGCCTGTCAGATGGTCGCCGACGCGGTGCTGTCGGGGCACAACGTGCTGACGTTCGGCAACGGGGGGAGCGCCGCGCAGGCGCTGCATCTCGCGGCCGAGCTCGTCGTGCGCTACAAGGACGACCGGCCGGCGCTGGGCGGCCTCTGCCTCAATTCCGACGTTTCGATTCTCACCGCCTGCACGAACGACTACGACTTCTCGGTGGTGTTCTCACGTCAGATCGAGGCGCTCGGAAAGCCCGGCGACGTGGCGTTCGCTCTGTCCACCTCGGGTCGCAGCCCCAACGTGCTCAAGGGCCTGGCGACCGCGCGCGCCCGGGGTCTCCGCACGGTGCTCCTGACCGGGTCCAGGGGCGCGGCCGAGGCGGCCCGCTGGGACGTGGGTCTCGTCGTCCCTTCGGAGGAAACCGCCCATGTCCAGGAGCTCAGCCTCGCCATCATCCACATCCTCTGCCGGTTCGTGGACGCCGAGCGCGGCCGCACCCAGACCCACCCGATGTAGCGGGGGCACCGGCCCTGGTGCCCCCAGGACACTTCAGTCAGCGATTGGCTCGGAGGGGGTTTGGGGGCACCGGCCCTGGTGCCCCCCGGACACTTCAGCTCCCCCTAGAACCCGATCGTCCCTCCTGAATCGGAGGCCACGCCGCCGCCCGGTGAGAGCAGCGAATTGCGGGTGTCGCCCGTCTGGTTGTCGATCGTCGTCACGACCGCGGCCGTCTGGCCTTCTCCGCCTTCGCCCGTGACCACGCACAGCACGTTCGTGCGGTCCTTGCGGCGCTCTTCCGTGTCGAGGCCCAGACCCGCGAAGACCGTGGAGAGCTGGATCTTCTCGTAGGCCGCAAGAGCGACGGTCACCTCGCCGATCGCGTCCGTCCGGTTGGCGGCCTCGTAGAGCCGCACCACCACCGTGGAGGGTTTGCCGGCGACCTCCGCCAGGATGAGGTTCGAGCGGGTGCCGCGCGAGCGGTCGATCGACTGCTCGAGGCCGTCCACGAAGAGCGGGCGTCCGTCTGCCGCCGAGGTGAGGGACTCCGAGGGCACGGCGACGACGGGGAACGAATCGCCCAGCGTGCCGTCCGCGAGGATCGAGAACACGCGGCACTGCACGCTCCCGTTCAGCGTGGCCGTGATCGAGACCGGCCCCTGCGCGAGGGTGCCGGCCGGAAGGCCGAAGAGCCCGGTCACGACGTCGGCGTACTCGATGGTCTTGCGGCCCGGGACTTCGACGCGCTTCACGTGCTCCTGGCCCGAGACCAGGTCCTTGAACTTCACGTCGAACGAGGCCGTCGAGGCGGTACCGCTCGAGAACGTGAGCGAGGTCTGGAACGTGTAGGGAAGGCCCATTCCCGGGAACGTCGCGTAGCCGCTCACGATGGAGGGCACCACGAGCGCGAGGGTGTCGGCAGAGACGGCCAGAGCCTCGCGAGCCCCCGAGGTCGTGGGGGCCTGACGCACGCGGCTGAGCCATGCGGTGGCGTCGTCGTTGGCGTTGTCGATCACGGTGACGAGCCCGGCGACGGTGCCGCCGCCCGACACGACGTCGAGGTCGATGCGCCCCCCTTCGAGGAGGATGTCTCCGGCGATCCGGGACACGATGCCCGAGAGCTGGGTCTGCGAGTAGGCGAGGACGTCGACCTCGAGCTGGCCGCGCGAGACGCCCGTCGAGTCGGTGAGCGTGGCGCGGACCCGCGCGCCGTCGAGGCCCGTCGTTTCGGCCAGGATCAGGTTCGACCGGAAGCCCGGGGTGGCCAGGACGCCTTCGATGACGTGGCCCCGGCCGAGCCGGGCGCCCTCGCCGCGCCGCAGGACCGGCACGGCGAAGCCGTACCTGCCGCGAGTTCGCGACGCGGCTTCCACGGCGGCCGACACGGTCAGCTGGCCGGCCCGCCCCACGGGAGCGCGGACCTCGAGGTGGCCCGAGACGGGAGGCGGAATGAGGAAGAGCGTGCCGAGGGGATCGCGGAGCCGCACCGAGTCCCGCGGGGGAACCTCCACCCGGATGCGCTTCACGAGCGCGGGTGCCCAGCCGCTCGCGCCCTGCGGGGTGAAGATCAGCTCGGCCGTGAGGGCCTCGTTGCCGGCGTTCGTGAGCTGCAGGCTGGACACGAACGTGTTGCCGAGCAGGGACGTCGCATTGACGACCGAGGGAACGATGTACGAGGGGACGCCTACGGGCAGCGGCGAGCGCAGCGCGAGCACCGGAGGCGCGTCGTTGTCCACCACGAGGAGGCGGCTCGTGAGGCCTCCCGTGGTGCGGAGCGTGAGGAACGTCTCGCGCGGGAACGCCGCGCCCTCGGGAGACCGGTTGCGGCGCGTGAGGAGGTTGACGGTTCGCCTTCCGCCCGCCGGGATCGGCGTGGCGTTCCAGCCGGGCTCGAAGTCGAGCCACAGCTCGGGACCGACCTCGAACGCCACGGAGAGCGGCGCCGGGCCGGGGTTCTCGATCTCGACCGCGAGGGGCGCCCGCGTGAGGTCGTCGCCACGGAAGCCGGGGAAGACGGCCGTCTCGACGGGGAAGCCGTTGACGAGGAAACGGGGCGGAGCTTCCACGGGAGGCGCCGCCGCCCCGGTCACGAGGCTCACGGTGGCGCCTGGGGTCACCGGAAGGCGCGGCCGCCCGGCGCGGGCCACGACGGCGAAGGCTCCGTCCAGAGCCCCGGCCGTTGCGCCGTTGCCCGTGAACCGCACACCGAACGTGCGCGGGGCGTGGGGCTGGAGCGTCACGTCGGTCACGAGCGCGCCGGCGGTGTCGCGGATCTCGAAGAACGGGATCGTGCGGGAGCCGCTCACGATCGTGACGTCGGCGGGAGAGTCCCCGATGTTCTCGAGCGTGAACGAGGTGCCCGTGCTCGAGAGCGACTGCCCGGCACCGACGGCGACGCCCCGGGGAGGCGCCGTGACGATCACGTTCGCGGTGCCCGAGGCAACCGTCGTCTCGACGACGTTCGAGGGCCCGCTCACCGCGGTGAGGTCGCAGCCCGGTACCACCCGGAGCCGGTGGAAGTAGGTGCCGATGTCCGCAGCGACGAACGAGGCCGACTGACCGCGCACGACCTGCTTGTCACGGATCGGCGAGAACGAAGCCGAGGTCGAGCGCTCGACGACGTAGAGGATCCCGTCGTCGTTTCCGCCCACGTCCTCCCAGTGGAGGACGTAGGTGGCCGAGAGGCTGGCGCTCGCGGGTCCGCGAAGCGCTGGCGGGGAGGGAGGAGTACACGTGCCGCCCGAGACGAACCTCCGGATGCTCGTGTCGCGTCCGTCCGTTCCTTCGCACGCGGTTGGCGCGACGATGCGCCAGTAGTAGGTCGCGCCCGCCTGGAGGCCGGTCACCTCGAACGAGGTTCCCAGAATGCCGCGCCGGTGGAGCGGTGGCGGAGACGTGCGGCCCAGATAGACGTCGTAGGCCGAGGCGTTTTCGGAGGCCTCCCACATGAGCGTGACGGAGGTCGCGACGGCCGCGCCGTCGGCCGGGGCCGTGAGCGTGAAGGGACCCGGGGGGAGGCAGGTGCCGCGGACGAGGAAGTCCTCGACCTCGGAGGCGGTGACGACCCGGGGATCGCACGCGGCTTTGGCCACGACCGCCCAGTAATACTCGGTGCCCGTCTTGAGACCCGAGACGTCGAGGGAGTTCGTGGTGAGGCCCGAGGCGTATAGCGAGGGAGGACGCGTGGCTCCCAGATAGACGTCGTACGTCGCGGGAATCGGCGCCGCCTGCCACGACAGAGTCAGGCTGGGCTCCGTGACGCCGTCGTCGGGCGGAAACAGGAGCGCGATGTCTTCGGGAAGCCGGCACTGCGAGGTCGAGCTGGCACCGGCCTGGGTGATGAGCATCCGGGCGTCGTTCACTTCCACGACGGCGCTGCGCGGCCCGCCCGTGTTCGTGGCGACTCGCAATGTGAGCGACGAGTTGCCTCTTCCCGACGAGGGAGTGATCGTCACCCAGCGTTCGCTGTCGGCCTCGAAGGTGCAGGTCGACGCGGCGGTCACCTGCAGGACGCCCGTGCCTCCTTCGACCGGGAAGCTCAGGCTCACGGGGTTGAGCACCACGCTGCAATCGTCTCCGCCGCCGGAGCCACCCGAGCCACCCGACCCGCCGGAGCCACCCGAGCCACCCGAGCCGCCGGAGCCACCCGAGCCACCCGAGCCGCCCGAGCCACCCGAACCGCCGGAACCGCCGCCGCCACCGCCGCCTCCGCCACCGGACGTGCCCTGCGTGATCCGGAACTCGGCTTCACCCACGCGGATCTTCCCGCCCCGATCCAGGAGGGCGCTGGGGAGTGCCGCCACGGAATAAGTGACCACGCCGCCACCGGTTCCCGACGCGCCGCCGGTCACCGTGATCCAGGGGTCGGAGGAGATGGCCTGGTACGAGCATGTGGGGGTCGATGCGTTGACGGCGAAAGCGCCGTTTCCTCCCGCCGCCGGCATCGCCGCTTCGGAAGGCGTGAGGGTGAACGAACAGTCGCGGCCCGCCTGGACGATCCGGAACTTGCGGCTCGCGATCTCGATCTCCGTATCGCGCTCCTCGTCCTTGTTGCTCGGGGAGACGGTGTACGTGATGGTGGTGCTGCCATGCCCGGAGGTCGCAGAGGTGATCTGCACCCAGCTGTCCTTCGGCTCGGCGTTCCACGAGCACGTCGTGGCGCTCGCGGTGAGCTGGAACGCCCCGCTGCCTCCGATCGCCGGGAAGCTCGCCCCCGCCGGGGAGAGCGCGAACGTGCACCCCGCCTGGGCGAGCGCGCTGCCGGGAAGGGTTGCCGAAAAGAGCAGGAGGAGGAGGGCGGGGGCGAGAAGGAACCGTCGCATGGCTTTGATTCTCCTCCTGCCCCGGAGTCTTTGCCGAGGCGTGTTCAGGCGCCGTTCAGGCGCACGGAAAAGGGAAAAGGGGGCCGGAGACCGGCCCCCTTTTGGACGCGGATCAGAACCCGATGGTTGCGCCCGAGCCGGTGAGAAGAAGGTTGCGCGTGTCGCCGGTCTGGTTGTCGATCGTGGTCATGACCGCGGCGGCCTGCCCCTCGCCCGAGGTGCCGGTCACCACACAGAGGACGTTCGTGCGGTCCTTGCGACGCTCTTCCGAGTCGA
>JAEUQS010000767.1 GCA_016789625.1 Acidobacteriota bacterium
CGAGCAGAACGACCGCGATCGCGGTGGCCGCCGCGTACTCGTATTGCTCGAGCTTGCTCATGATGAGAAGCGGCGCGATCTCGGTCTTCATCGGCAGGTTTCCCGAGATGAAGACGACCGAGCCGTACTCCCCGAGGCCGCGCGCGAACGCGAGCGCGACGCCGGTGATCCAGGCCGGCAGGATCTCGGGGAGGATCACGCGAAGGGCGGTCTGGAGACGGCTCGCGCCGAGGCTCGCGGCGGCCTCCTCGAGCTCGGGCTCGAGGTTCTCGAGCACGGGCTGGAGCGTGCGCACCACGAAGGGCAGCCCCACGAAGACGAGCGCGACCACGATGCCGAGCGGGGCGAAGGCGACCTTCAGGCCCAGCGCATCGAGGTGCCGCCCGAACCAGCCCGAGGGCGCGTAGAGCGTGGTGAGCACGATGCCTGCCACGGCCGTGGGGAGCGCGAACGGGAGGTCCACGAGGGCGTCGGCAAGGCGACGTCCCGGGAACGGATAGCGCACGAGCACCCAGGCGACGAGCAGTCCGAAGACGCCGTTGACGGCGGCGGCCGCGGCCGCTGCAAACAGGCTCAGCTTGCACGCGGCGAGTACCCGCGGCGTCGTGACGACCTGCCAGAACGCTGCCGGGCCGAGCGTTGCGGCCTTGAGGCCGAGGGCCAGGAGCGGGATCAGCACCACGAGAGACAGCGCGACGAGCGTGAATCCCAGGGTGAGCCCGAATCCGGGGAGGCTCCCGCGGCTTCGCCGGAGCACGCCACGTCGCGCCAGCACTCACTTCACCTTGTAGATCTGGTCGAAGACGCCGCCGTCGTCGAAGTGCGTCTTCTGGGCCTTCTTCCAGCCTCCGAAGACCTCGTCCACGGTAAAGAGCTCGACCTTGGGGAAGATCCCGCCGGCCTTGGCGGAAGCCGCGGTCGAGCGCGGACGGTAGAAGTGCTTCGCGACGATCGCCTGGCCTTCCTCCGTGTACAGGAACCGGAGGTAGGCCTCGGCCAGCGGACGGGTCTTGTGCCGGTCGACGTTGGCGTCGACGACGGCGACCGGAGGCTCGGCCAGGATGCTCACCTTCGGGACGACGATCTCGAAGCGGTCCTTCCCGATCTCACGCGTCAAAAGGAACGCCTCGTTCTCCCACGAGATCAAGACGTCCCCGAGGCCGCGCTCGGCGAACGTCGTCGTGGAGCCGCGGGCGCCCGTGTCCAGGACGGGCACGTTCCGGAAGATCCTCGCGAGGAACTCCCGCGCGCCGGCGTCGCTGCCGCCGGGCTTTCGGAGCGCGTGGCCGTAAGCCGCGAGGTAGTTCCAGCGCGCGCCGCCGGAGGTCTTCGGGTTCGGGGTGATCACGGAGACGCCGGGGCGGGCGAGGTCGTCCCAGTCCTTTATGCCCTTCGGGTTTCCTTTCCGCACGACGAAGACGATCGTCGAGGTGTAGGGCGCGCTGTTCTGCGGCAGCCGCTTCTGCCAGCCTTCGGACAGGAGCTTCCCCTTCCCGGCGAGCGCGTCGATGTCGTAGGCGAGCGCGAGCGTGACGACGTCGGCCTCGAGTCCGTCGATCACCGAGCGGGCCTGCTTGCCCGAGCCGCCGTGCGACTGGTTGATCGTGACGGTCTGCCCGGTCTTCGCTTTCCAGGCCTTGGCGAAGGCCGCGTTCACGTCGGCATACAGCTCGCGCGTCGGGTCGTACGAGACGTTGAGGAGCGTGGCGTCCCCGCCCCGGGGAGCGGTCCACGCCCCGAACGTCGCGAGCGCGAGGGCGACGAGGGCGAAACCGATGAAGAGGGTGCGTCGGCTCATGAGGGCAATCCTTCCCATTCTCGGCGGCGGATCCGGCGATCGGGCTGATGCCGGTGCATCAGACGAACCGGAGCGAGGGAGCGAAGGAAAGCCGGGCCGAAAAGAAAAACGCCCACCGTCCCTCGCGGGTGGTGGGCGTCTGGTCGATCACGCGTGTGATCCGGTCGTCAGCTCAGCTCATCCACCTTGCAGGTCGCAGGCGGCAACAACACATGAGGTGGACGGACGACATGAAGCCGGGAATCTGGGCTCCGGGAGCCGGGCTGTCAAGGCGGAGAGCCAACCAACGGTTCATGTGGCGCCCACCAGAGCCGGAGCCTCGACCTCGTAGCCGAGGTTCGGCGAGAGCCAGCGCTCGGCCTCCTCGAGCGTCCAGCCCTTGCGCGCTGCGTAGTCGGCCACCTGGTCGCGCGTGAGGCGGCCCACCGCGAAGTAGGTGCTGATAGGCGACGCGAAGTAGAAGCCGCTCACCGAGCTTGCGGGATGCATCGCCATGCTCTCGGTGAGCTTCATGCCGGTGCGCTTCTCCGCGTCGAGGAGGCGGAACAGCGTGACCTTCTCGGTGTGGTCGGGACACGCGGGATAGCCCGGCGCGGGGCGGATGCCGCGATAGCGCTCGCGGATGAGATCTTCCGTGGTGAAGGCCTCGTCGCGCCCGTAGCCGAGGTCGAAGCGGGCCTTCTGGTGGAGCGCCTCGGCAAAGGCCTCGGCGAGGCGGTCGGCGAGCGCCTTGACCATGATCGAGCGGTAATCGTCGTGGTCCCTCTCGAACTTCGCGCAGAGCGCTTCGGTGCCGATCCCCGTGGTCACGGCGAAGGCACCCACGTAGTCGATGCGTCCCGAGGAACGAGGGGCCACGAAGTCGGCGAGGGCCAGGTTGGGCTGCCCCTCGGGCTTCTTCCCCTGCTGTCTCAGCGTGTGGAGCTTTGCGAGGAGGGCGCGGCGGCTGGTGTTCGTGTAGAGCTCCAGGTCGTCGCCCACGGCATTCGCGGGGAAGAAGCCGTAGGCGCCGCGCGCGGTGAGGCTGCCCTTCTTCACGATGTCGAAGAGCAGCTCCTGGGCGTCGTCCCACAGCTCCTTCGCGCGGGCCTCCGCCAGGATCTGGGGATAGCGCCCGCGCAGCTCCCAGGCGTGGAAAAACGGCGACCAGTCGATGAAACGGGTGAGCTCGTCGAGGTCCACACGGTCGACGGTGCGGACGCCGAGGAACTTCGGCTCGGCGATCTCGGCATCGGCCCAGTCGAGCGCGAGACGCCGGCGGCGGGACTCCTCCAGCGAGTGGAGGGGAGCCGCGACCCGCGAACCGTAGCTTTCCCGTACCCGCTCCTGCTCGCGCCGGTTCTCGGCTTCGTACGGAGCCCGCAGGGTCTTCGAGATCAGGGAGCCCACGACGCCCACGGCGCGCGAGGCGTCGGCCACGTGGACGACGGGCGGGCCGTAGTGCGGGGCGATCTTGACGGCCGTGTGCGCGGCGCTCGTGGTCGCGCCGCCGATGAGGAGCGGCACGGTGAAGCCCTCGCGGGTCATCTCCTTCGCGACGTGGACCATCTCGTCGAGGGACGGCGTGATGAGGCCCGAGAGGCCGATGAAATCGGCGTTGGTGGCCTTCGCGGCCGCCAGGATCCTGTCGGCGGCCACCATGACGCCGAGGTCCGTCACCTCGTAGTTGTTGCACGCGAGGACGACCCCGACGATGTTCTTGCCGATGTCGTGGACGTCGCCCTTCACCGTGGCGAGGAGCACGCGACCGGCGTTTTTCGCGGCCCCTGCGGCCTTCTCCTTCTCGAGATACGGCGTGAGGTACGCGACGGACTTCTTCATGACGCGCGCGCTCTTGACCACCTGCGGCAGGAACATCTTGCCCGCGCCGAAGAGGTCGCCCACGACGTTCATGCCCGCCATGAGCGGGCCCTCGATGACCTTCAGCGGGCGCCCCAGCTTGACGCGGGCCTCTTCGGTGTCGGCCTCGATGAAGTCCACGATGCCGTGGACGAGCGCGTGCGCGAGCCGTTCCTCCACGGGCTTCGCCCGCCAGGCATCCGCGACGGCCTCGACCTTGCCCGCCTGCTTCACGGTCTCGGCGAACGCGATGAGGCGCTCGGTGGCGTCCTTCCTCCGGTTCAGGATGACGTCCTCGACGAGCTCCTTCAGCTCGGCCGGGATGTCCTCGTACACCGCGAGCTGCCCCGCGTTGACGATGCCCATGTCGAGGCCTGCCTGGATCGCGTGGTAGAGGAACGCCGCGTGCATCGCCTCGCGCACGGCGTTGTTGCCGCGGAACGAGAACGAGAGGTTCGAGATGCCGCCGCTCGTCCGCGCGTGAGGCAGGTTGGCCTTGATCCAGCGCACGGCCTCGATGAACGCCACGGCATAGCTGTCGTGCTCCTCCATGCCCGTCGCGACGGTGAGGACGTTGGGATCGAACACGATGTCCTCGGGCGGGAAGCCCATCTCCGTGAGGAGGCGGTAGGCCCGCGTACAGACCTCGATCTTCCGTTCGAGCGTGTCGGCCTGACCCTTCTCGTCGAACGCCATGACGATCACGGCCGCGCCGTAGCGCCGCACGAGGCGGGCCTTCTCGAGGAAGTCGGCCTCGCCTTCCTTGAGCGAGATGGAGTTCACGACCGCCTTGCCCTGGAGGCACTGCAGGCCCGTTTCGATCACGCTCCACTTCGAGCTGTCGATCACGATGGGGAGCTTGGCGACGTCGGGCTCGGACGACACGAGGTTGAGGAAGTCGCGCATCGCCTTCTCGGAGTCGAGCATCCCCTCGTCCATGTTCACGTCGAGGAGGTTGGCTCCGCCCTCGACCTGCTGCCGCGCGACGGCGAGGGCGTCCTCGAGCTTTCCTTCCAGAACGAGCTTGGCGAACTTCGGTGAGCCCGTCACGTTCGTCCGCTCGCCGATGAGCGTGAAGTTGCTGTCGGGGCGGATGGTGAACGGCTCGAGACCCGAGACGCGGAAGCGCTTCTCGATCACGGGGACCTGCCGGGGAGCCATACCCCTCACCGCAGTCGCCATCGCGCGGATGTGGTCGGGCGTGGTGCCGCAGCAGCCGCCCACGATGTTCACCCAGCCCGCCTCGGCGAAGCCCCACATGTCGGCGGCCATGATCTCGGGCGTCTCGTCGAAGCCGCCGAACGCGTTGGGCAGGCCGGCGTTCGGGTAGGCCGTCGTGAAGACCGGCGCGACGGCGGACAGCTCCTCGATGTACGGGCGCATCTCCTTGGCGCCCAGCGCGCAATTGATGCCCACGGAGAGGAGCGGGGCATGCGACACGCTGTTCCAGAACGCCTCGACGAGCTGCCCCGAGAGCGTGCGGCCGCTCTTGTCGGTGATCGTCACCGAGACCATGAGCGGCAGGCGCCGGCCGGTCTCCTCCGTGTACTCGGCGACCGCGAAGAGCCCGGCCTTGAGCACGAGCGTGTCGAACGCCGTCTCGAGGAGGAGCGCGTCCACGCCGCCGTCGACGAGGCCGCGGATCTGCTCCTTGTAGGCGTCCACGAACTGCCGGTAGCGCATCTCGCGCTTGCCCGGGTCGTTCACGTCCACCGCCAGGGAGAGCGTGCGGTTCGTGGGCCCGAGCGACCCGAGGACGAACGCGAAGCGCCCCGGATCCTCGTCGCGGATGTGGTTCACGGCCTTCCGCGCGACGTGGGCCGCCGCGACGTTGAGGTCGTAGGCGTAGCTCTCCATGTGGTAGTCGGCCAGGGAGATCGCCTGCGCGTTGAACGTGTTCGTCTCGATGAGATCCGCCCCGGCCCGGAGGTATTGGAGGTGGATGTCCTCGATGACGTCGGGCCGCGTGAGCACGAGGAGGTCGTTGTTGCCCTTGAGGTCGGACGGGTGCTTCCCGATCTGCGCCACGAGGTCGCGCGTGCGCGCGTCCCGGCCCCGGACGACGCCTTCGGGCGCGCCGGCGCCGCGGTACGAGGCCTCGTCCAGCGCGAAGCGCTGGATCATCGTTCCCATCGCGCCGTCCACCACGAGGATCTGCTTGGCGAGAAGGTCCCGGAGAAGGGTCTCGACGCCGCTCACTTCCTTCCTCCCGCTGGAGCGGTCGCCGTCACCGTTTGCACGGGCCGCGGCAGGGTCTCGAGAACGCGCTTCACGACGTCGTAGCGCGCCATGGGCATGAGGTGGACGCCGCGCGCCCTCTCGAAGATGCCCTGCGCGAGCTCGATGCCGATGGCGAGCCCCTCCTCGGCCTCGAAGTCGGGGCCCTTGTCGGCCGCCTTGCGCATGCGCTCGAGGATCTCCTCGGGCACGACCATGCCGGGCACCTCGTTCGCGAAGTAGAGCGCCTGCTTGAGGCTCTTCGGGGGGATGAGCCCCACGAGGATGGGGATCTGCCGCGACTCGGGACGCGCGTAGAAGCGGTCCAGCGCCGCGAGGTCGTAGACGGGCTGCGTCTGAGCGAACGTGGCGCCGGCCTCGATCTTGGCCAGGAGCTTGGAGATCTCGATGTCGAGGTCCTTGGCGGCGGGGTTGGCCGCGCAGGCGATGGCGAAGCCCGTGGTCGAGCCGATGGTGCCGCCGGCCATGTCCTTCCCGGCGTTGAGGCTCTTCACGATACGCAGGAGGCCCAGCGTGTCCACCTCGCCCACCTGCTTGGCGAGCGGGTAATCGCCGATCTTGAGCGGGTCGCCGCCCACCACGAGGAGCGCCTTGATGCCGAGGCCCGAGGCGCCGAGCAGATCGCTCTGGATGCTCAGCACGTTCCGGTCGCGCGGGGAGAAGTGGAAGATCGACTCGATGCCCGTCTCGCGCTTGATGAGGTGCGCGACGGCGATCGACGACATGCGGAGCCGGGCCATGGGGTTGTCGGTCACGTTGATGGCGTCGACGCCCACGCCGCGCAGCACGCGTGCGCCGTCCACCGCGGCCGAGGCATCCGTCCCGCGGGGCGGCTCGATCTCGACGGTGACGACGAACGCGGAGGCGTCGGCCAGCTTCCGCTTGAGCGGGCTCGTCTCGAGGTCGGACTCGGGGCGCGCGGCCCGGGCCTCGGCGCTCCGGGCGACCTGGGGCTCGAGCGCGACGATGGAACGGTGCCTCCCGTTCACGACCCGCGCCATGGACGCGATGTGGTCGGGCCCGGTGCCGCAGCAGCCGCCCACCACGGAGGCCCCGGCCTTCACGAACTCGCGCGCCAGATCGCGGAAGTAGTCGGGCGTCGCGGGGTAGACGGTGCGGCCGCCCACGATCCAGGGATAGCCCGCGTTCGGCATCACGGAGATCGGAGCCGGGATCTGGCTCACAACCTTGAGCAGGAGGTCCAGCGATTCCTGAGGTCCGATGGTGCAGTTCATGCCGGCGATGTCGGCGCCGGCCTCGAGGATCTCCCGGAACGACTCGGCCGCGTCCGCGCCGAACGAGGTCTTGCCGTCGGCCAGGAACGTGAGCGACGCCAGGATGGGGATGTCCTTGGAAAGGTCGCGGGCGGCGCGGATCGCTTCACAGAGCTCGAGCGTCGAGGAGAACGTCTCGAGGATGAGGAGATCCACGTTCTCGTCGAGAAGGATGTGGATCTGCTCGCGGAAGATCTCCCGCACCTGCGTCTTGGTGAGCGGGCCGTAGGGCTTCACGAGCTGGCCGAGCGGGCCCACCTGCCCGGCCACGTAGACGTACTCGCCGGCGGCCGCCTCGTGAGCCAGCCGCACGCCCTCGCGGTTGATCTTCTCGAGGGAGTCGGCCCAGTCGAACTTGGTGAGCTTGGCGCGGTTGGCGTCCCAGGTGTTCGTCGAGAGGATGCGGGCCCCCGCCGACACGTAGTCGTCGTAGACCTCGGAGACGAGCTCGGGGTGGGTGACGCAGATGGGGCCGCGCGGCCCGTCGGACGGCGCGCCGCGGGAGACGAGGAGCGTCCCCATGGCGCCGCTTCCGAGGAGAACGTCGGTTTCGAGCTGCTTCCGGATGTCGATCTTCATAAAGCGAAACGCCCCTTCGAGGTTCGAAGAGGCGTGTTCCCGGGTGCAGCGCCGATTCGACCTCGATTCATCTTTCCCCGTCCCGGAAACGCTTCCGGGCTCGGAGCGGGATTTGGCACCTGCCTTTCTTTCCGCGGAAAGAAAGCGGTTGCCGCGGCATCACAGGGCCCGTCCCTCCGCCGCTCTGGATGAAACGTGGTTCAAAGATCCTTCTCCAGTCTACGCGAGAATACCGCCGCGATGAATACCAGCTCACCCGAGTCCGAAAGCGTGGCCCCGAGGCTCTCCCGGGAAGAGGCGGAGGAGCGGTTCGCCGAGCTCCAGAAGAAGCTCGTGCCGCAATGGCGGCTCATTCGCACGCTGGCTCAGAAGGAGCCGCAGACGATCGTGGTGGTGCCGTCGATGTCCATGGAGATGAGCTCCAAGGGGCTCGTCCTCCAGGCCTACGAGGAGCGCTTCCTGTTTCTCCTCCTGCTCCTTCGCAAGGTGCGGGCGCGGGTCATCTACGTCACGTCGCTGCCCATCCTGCCGAGCACCGTCGAGTACTACCTGGGCCTCCTGCCGGGCGTGATTCCGAGCCATGCGAAAGAGCGCGTGTTCTTCGTCTCGGCGATGGACGCGACGGGCAAGCCGCTCTCGCAGAAGCTGCTCGAGCGGCCGGCCCTCCTCGCGAGGATCCGCGCGCTCATCCCGAATCCCGACGTCGCGCACCTCGTGCCGTACAACACCACCGAGCTCGAGCGGGAGCTGGCCGTGCGGCTCGGCATCCCCATGTACGGCGCCGATCCGAAGCACTTCCCGTTCGGCACGAAGAGCGGCGGGCGAAGGATCTTCCGGGAGGCCGGCGTGCCCGTGCCCGACGGCGAGGAGGACGTGCGCACCCGGGCGGACGTCGCCGCGGCTCTGGCGCGGCTCCGGGCCCGAAAGCCCGGGCTCCAGCAGGCGATCGTGAAGCTCGACGACGCCGTGTCGGGCGAGGGCAACGCCCGCGTCGAGCTTTCAGGGCTTCCCGAGCCGGGAGATCCCGCGGAGCTCGAGGCCCTCGACGAGCGGCTCGGGACCATGAAGCTCGAGGACCAGGGCTCCACGATCGACGCCTACTTCGCGAAGCTCGCGGAGCGGAACGGCGCCGTGGAGGAGCGCATCCAGGGCACGCGCTTCGAGAGCCCGAGCGTGCAGATGCGGCTGACCCCGCTCGGCGAGCTGGAGCTCCTCTCCACGCATGACCAGCTCCTCGGCGGACCCTCGGGGCAGAGCTACCTCGGCTGCACCTTCCCGGCGGACCCGGGCTATGCCGTCACCATCACGAACGAGGCCCGGAAGATCGGCGAAAGGCTCGGGAAGGAAGGCGTCATCGGGCGCTTCGCCGTGGACTTCGTGACGGTGAAGACCGGGGACGAGCCCTGGCGCGCGTACGCGATCGAGATCAACCTCCGGAAGGGCGGCACGACGCATCCCTATCTCACCCTCGAGTTCCTCACCGACGGCGACTACGACGCCGATACGGGCGTGTTCACGGCCCCCAGCGGGCGGCGCAAGTTCTACGTGGCGACCGACCATCTCGAATCGCCGGCCTACCGGGCGCTCACGCACGAGCGGCTCTTCGATCGCACGATCCGCGAGGATCTGCATTTCAACCAGGCCCGCCAGACGGGGGTCGTCTTCCACATGCTCAGCGGCCTCACCGAGCAGGGAAGGCTGGGGCTCACCGCGGTGGGCGATTCCCCCGGGGAAGCCCGGGCCCTGTACGACCGGGTCGGCGTCGCGCTCGACGACGAAGCCCGCGACGCGCTCCGGCACGGCTGAGGGGCAAGCTGAGTTCAGCCCTCCGGGGCCGGGAAACGCCTCCGGCGCGCTCCGGGCCCCCCGCTTGCCGAAATGGCCGTCTCAGGGCATGCTCTCTGGCTCGATGCGTGTTCTCGTCATCGGTTCCGGAGGGCGTGAGCACGCCCTGGTTTGGAAGCTGGCCCAGTCGCCGGACGTGACGGACGTTTTCTGCGCGCCCGGGAGCGCGGCCATCGCTCAGATCGCAACCTGCCTCCCGATCGGCGTGACCGACATCGTCGAGCTGGCCGACTTCGCCGAGAAGATGAAGGTCGACCTCACGGTCGTGGGGCCCGAGATGTCCCTCGCGCTCGGCATCGTGGACGAGTTCACCAAGCGCGGCCTCGTGTGCTTCGGGCCCAACAAGCTCGCTTCCGAGCTCGAGAGCTCCAAGGTCTTCTCCAAGCGCTTCATGCGCAAGTACGGCATTCCCACGGCCGAGGCCGAGATCTGCACCACCCGCGGCGAAGCCGAGGCGGCGGTGAAGAAGATCGGCCTCCCGTGCGTCTTCAAGGCCGAGGGCCTGGCCTCCGGCAAGGGCGTTCTCATCGTCGTCACGAAGGAAGAAGCCGATCGGGCGCTCAGGCTCTTCTTCGACGATCGCGTCTTCGGCTCGGCGGCCGACCGCGTCCTCGTGGAGCAGTACATCGACGGCGACGAGGTGAGCCTCATGGTCCTCTGCGACGGCGAGCGGGCGATTCCGCTGGCCACCGTGAAGGACTACAAGAAGGTCTTCGACGGCGATCGCGGTCCCAATACCGGCGGCATGGGCTCCCACAGCCCGTCGGTCATCCTGGATGCCGGCACCTCCCGCGAGGTCCTCATGGGCGTCGTGGGACCCACGCTCAAGGGCATGAAGGAAGAGGGCCGGCCTTTCAAGGGCATCCTCTTCGTGGGCCTCATCCTCGAGAAGGGCCTGAACCCGTACGTCCTCGAGTTCAACGTCCGCTTCGGCGACCCCGAGACGCAGTCCGTGCTCATCCGCATGGAGGACGATCTCGTCCCGTATCTCGTGAAATCGGCCAAGGGCACGTTCACCCCCGACCTCCGTCCCGTGTGGAAGAAGGAAGCCGCGGCCTGCATCGTCCTCACGGCCGAGGGCTATCCCGGCGGTTTCGAGAAGGGCCGCGTGATCACCGGAATCGACGAGGTCGCGAAGGAAGAGGGGATCTTCATCTTCCATTCCGGCACCGCGAAGAACGCCGATGGCCAGTGGGTGACCTCGGGCGGCCGGGTGCTCAGCGTGTGCGCGCGGACGCGCGGTCTCTCGGAGGCGCTCAAGAAGGCGCGCGAGGCGGCCGAGCGCATCCAGTTCGAGGGGCGCCACTTCCGGCGCGACATCGGCGCCAAGGCCATCGAGATCCTGCGCGAACGCACCGGCTCAGGATTGGCGTAAGACCGGCTCGGGAGGTTCCATGAAGGGTTCCATGAAGTCCGTCTTCGCGCTCCTCCTCGCCGCGGCGTCTGCGGCGCTTGCCGCGACCCCGGGCTACGTCCTCATCATGAAGAACGGGTCGCGCGTCGAGGCGAAGGCCAAGCCCGAGATCAAGGGCAAGAACTACGTCTACAAGACGCCGCTCGGAACCACCCAGATGGTGCCCGTGGCCGACGTGGACGAGGCGAAGACCGAGGCCGCGAACAAGGACGGCATCGCGCTCAAGGAGATCGAGTCGCCCGAGAGCCGCACGCCCCCGCCGGCGACGCCGACGGCCCTGGCGGCGGCGAAGGGCACGCCCGACAGCGTGGAGCTCGCGCGGCAGCGCAAGGCCGAGCAGGCCGCGCGCGAGAAGGCCGAAAAGGAAGCCGCCGAAGCGGCTCTCGCGACGCCGACCCCCACGCCCACGCCGAAGAAAAAGGGCTGAACCGGGCTCACGGGCTCACCCGCGCGACCAGGCGGCGCTCGAGCTCGGTCACCGCGGCGGCGAGGGGCCCCACGGCAGGAGCCGAGGATGAATCGGCACGGCCTGCGCGACCGACACCCGCCTCGAGAGAAAGATCGACGGGGCGCACGCGCTGATCGCAGAAGACGGTCCAGCGGAAGACCTCGGACCGGAGCTCGCGGACGTTACCGGG